>PBXX01000033.1 GCA_002727755.1 Gammaproteobacteria bacterium
ACAATTTTTGGATCAAGTTCTCTAACCGTATTTGGCTTTACGCTTATTAGTTGGGAGGCGTTAATAGCCGGCTTCATGACGCTGGCTATCCTAATTTTATCTGAGGTAATACCTAAAACAATCGGAGCCAATAATTGGGAAAAACTCACGCCTTTGACGGTCCGGCTTATTAAGGTATTACTCTTTTTATTAGCTCCATTAATTTGGATAACTCAGTCAATCACAAGAAATCTTAAAAAAGAGAAGAATAAGCCGGTTCTAAGCCGAACTGATTTCTCTGTCATGACTGATTTAGGTAAAGAGACAGGCGTATTAAAAGAGAATGAACAAAAGATTATACAAAACCTACTACGTTTCAGCAGAGTGTTAGTTAAAGATATTATGACGCCAAGAATTGTAGTCGTCGCTTCTGACGAATCAATGACGGTTGAGGAATTTCATGATGAGCATGAAAAACTTCCATTTTCTCGAATCCCTGTATATAAGGATGATAGTGATTCAATAACGGGGTTAGTTCTCAAAGATGATATTTTATTAAAGCTTGTTGAAGATGAGCATACAAAACCACTCAAAGAGATTAAGCGTNACATAATTATAGTTCACGCCTCTTTACCAATACCCGATCTTTTAGATATGTTTATAAACAAAAAGGAACACATGGCACTAGTTGTAGACGAATTTGGAGGCATGGAAGGCATCGTAACNATGGANGATATCATTGAGACTTTGCTAGGCCTGGAAATTGTTGACGAGTCTGATAATACAGAGGATATGCAAGCCNTGGCACGAAAGAACTGGGAAAGAAGGGCAAAGCGAATGGGCATACTTTCTCGCGAAAATAGTAAAACCTAATTTGATAAATCTAGCGATCGCTCGTTTTTATTTATAACTATTTCCTAGTACGAATCATTTTGTAATCAAAACTTTTAAACTATGAAATTACTGTGTTAAGCTTACGACAGTTCGGAAATTACAGCATTAAGGAAATGTCGTGTGGTTTCTGAATAGCTAAAGACAGGAGCTTGAGAGTTTTTCTTTGTTCCCCCCCTTTTCTATAGCATTGAGTTACTTTCAAGTCTCCTCTTTAGCGCTTTGAATCAATGAAAAAAAGACACGAAAAGAATATACAAAAAAGCGGGATTTCGTTTACTTNAACGTACGTTGAGACGGAGTAAAGACTAGTCTAANTTNACNAGAAGGCTTGCCCCTGATGGGAGNGTTTGAGCATAGTGCATTTCTCTACCTGCGTCTGANTATAGGTAAAGCTCTCGCTGACTTAAAGCGATATTTTCTTTGAGATATTGTAGGAATTGATCCTCAGCGTTAAGAGTCGACCTTGCNATATCTAATCGCTTTTTGAATANTTTATGGACTTTTCTGAGGTGCATTAGCCTCTGACCATCTAGATCTTCATTCAGCGCGTTTACATGCCATGACGAAACTTTCTGCAAACCTAAGTCTAGCTTTGGATTTCCAGTGTCATAAATTCTTTTGTATAAATATTCGAGATATTCAAACTGTTCATTNACCGAATCCCAATTAGCCAATTCCATGGAACTAAATATAATGTTCTCAATTATCGAAACCTGTGACTCACTATAAAGCCCGTTTTGAATTCGATCAATTTCCCAAACCTTCTGAAAAGCTAGTACGGCAGCTTCATGGTCTCCCGACTCTTGCAAGACCACAGCCTTAGACAGGTTGGAATCCAAGGAATTTGTGTGAAATGCGCTCTGACTCGCGTCTTTTCCTAAGACGAGATGTTTAACTTCTTGAGTAGGCGTTTCTCCAAGCGAAACAGAGCAATAAAAACTTAAGCAAATAATAACCACACTATTTGCCCTCTTTTGCCCGTAATCAAATAACGAACAAAAAGACAAATTGAGCAACCAAGTTGTCTTGCTAAAGAAATTACTAATTGAATCTCGCGCTGAAAAAAACATGCTTCTAAGCCCCCATCGGCGCCAAATATCGCTCAGTTTCACGGGTTTTTCAACCTAATTTTCAGGCTTAATTACAATTATATTACAATATTGCTACATTGAGGGAAATAAAGTTGTTATAAATCAATAATTTAAAATTAATGACCTATTATGGTGCGCATGAAATTAAATGTTACCAGACTGTAAATAGCTAGTAATTTTTAGTCCAGAATATTCTAAAAAGGATATCTAATAACGGAAATCGAGGATCAAAATATCTAGCAGGCGTGAACAGATATGGCTCAGAATGAGTTAACGATACGTTCGGTTAGCAATCAGAGCCTCAGCAAGGACCAAAGCCATGACTAAACTTAGAATCCACCACCAGAGTCTCTGAGGTTGCTCAAGTTCCTCCGCCAACTGTTCGTTCTGTACTTCACGAGATTTAATTGGGTTAGTGTCTGGATTAATTATCGAATCAAATAAATTCTCCACAGGCATACGAGCAAAATTGGATTCTTCCGGCAATGTATTTATAGCGAAACGCATCTCAGCACCGCCTGCTTCAACAGTTACAAATCCCGGCTCACTTACTTGGGTGATGAAATCCGTGTTGGTAAAAATTATCTCGTCACCGTTCGGAGCTCGAGCGCTAACACTTCCTGCATTCTCATTCAAATTCACGGAAAAACTATCTCCAACGCTGTATGCTTTTTGTTTCAGTTCTGGTTGAACCAAATGACGAAGAGTTTCATGGACAAATGGCAAAAATAGACTTTGCAGAGGTAAATTGTTCCACTCCAAATCCATCGCTGATGCAAAAAGAATCACGCTACCATCACCCACCTGCCTCTCAACCAAAGCAGGTTCGGTATTATCAAACTGCATGAGCACTTCGGAATCCTGTGTTGGTGATAGCCTCCAGTGACCCTGAAAACGAGCAGACCAGTCACTTTCTATAGGGCGGAGAATTGGGTGGCGCCTATCGTAATCTGCTATTACGAGATAATCATTACCGTTAGGCAATCCCTGAGCCTCTAAGAGAGCCGGCGCTACAGATTCAAATTGATTATTAAAACTAACAGGGTCTACACGATCGCCGGGAGCTACCAAAAGAGCACCGCCCTCTATAACATAATCAACAATTATTTCAGTTTGATCATCAGAGAGATTACCTACGTTTAGCAAGACAAGTACATCGCTCTGTCGCAATACCGCTTCGTTTAATTCTCCCGGTGTAAGATTTACTAACTCAAAAGGTGATCGCTCGGCTCCACCTACCGCCAAGCCAAACCAATGCCCTTCATCGTCATACCAGTTTTCCGAAGCCTCCCCGTTGATTGTTAGGACACTGATTTTGGGCAAAACGTCTACTGTAAAATAATAAGAGTTATCTGCCTCAAAAGCGTCACCACCAATCCTTATTTCTCCGTAATAAGAGCCTTCAGTTTCAAAAGCCGTGGAAAAAGTAACGACCTCCTCAGACCTATCGCCCAAATCAACGGATTTCCTATCAATAACCTCACCATTCACTATGAGGCTCACATCACCCTCTTGCAAATAGACAGTACCTGTTGACCTGACTCTAACAAGTATTTCCTGTTCTGACGCATTTTCCAAAAGTCGCTCCGGCGATCTAACGTCAGTAATCGCCAAGTTAGTACTCTCTTCTAAACCTACATCGATTCCAGTGAATGCTACACCAGGTGCCAGTTTCCAGGTTTCATCAAATGCTTCAATATCCGCCGCTTGAAAGTCTGATATGAGGTATACAGCGCGATTTTCGAAACGTGACTCCTCCAGCATCTGATCAGCTAATCTAAGATTTGGGAGATAGCGCGTTCTCCCAAATCCTGCGGCAGAAATTTCATTGATAGTTGAGCGAACACTATCCATGTCTGAATTGAAATCGCTGACGAGTTGAGCTCCGTCTGAAAAACCAATTAAAGCGACTTCATCACCTGAAGTCATGCTGCTAATAATATCTAGGGCCTCAGTTTTCGCTCTCTCAAAAGTTTCTCCATATTGCATACTCATCGATAGGTCGATCAACACCACGGCAGATTGTGGGTCCACATCTAACAACCTAGCAATAGACCGGTCAATCAATGGTCGGGCAAACGCAAGAACCAACAGGACAATTACCAATGAACGGAGAAGTAGAAGTAAGATCTGTTGGAGGTGCTGAAAGAGGACAAGTTTCTTAGAAGTCTTCTTAAGGAACCTGATGGTGCTAAACATAACTTTTGGTGGTTTTTCACGACGGATAAGGTGAATAGCGATAGGTATCGCTGCCGCTAATAAACCAATTAAGAAGAGAGGGGTTAAAAAAACCATCAGAAACTTTTAGACCTCTTCGCCATATAGGAAGATAGNGCCTCATCTAAGGGCATNGCTGTGTTTAACAAACAATAATCTACCCCGCTACTTTGACATTTTTTTCGGCAATAGGAGAGGAACTCATTTAGATTTTCCAAATATGCCTTCCGAATTGATGCCGGTGAAGTTATGTAGGACTCGCCTTCTTCCATATCTATAAACTCAGATGCTTCATTAAAAGGAAATTTTAGTTCAGCATCATCCATAATCTGAAAAGTTATCACCTCATTACCCATACCCCTCAGGTTTTGCAGTGTCCTTATAACACGCTCTTCGTCATCCAACATGTCACTGATTAGAATCACAAAACTTTTTTTGTTTAGGGAAGCCGCTAAATCAGTTAACGGTTTAACAGCATTTGTCTTTTTTCCTGATTTTAATTTGGATAAAGTACGTAAAATGTGCATCAAATGCGGCTGTCTGCATTTTGCTGGGATGTAGTCACGAATTTCGTCATCAAAAGTAATGAGGCCAACTGCATCACGTTGTCGCATCACAAAATAAGATAAAGCTGAAGCCAGGGTAACTCCGTAGTCTAACTTGCTAGCGCCCCCGGACGAGTACGCCATTGAAGCAGATGTATCAAGTAAGATGACACAGCGTACGTTTGTTTCATCCTCGTACTGCTTTATGTAAAACTTGTCACTTCGGGCATATAATTTCCAATCTACATGCCGCATATCATCACCTCGCTGGTAATGACGATAATCATTAAATTCAACACTAAATCCACGATTAGGGCTTTTATGGAGCCCTGACAAGAAACCTTCGACGACAACTCGCGCCCTCAATTCCAGATTATCGAGTCCTGCTAAAACGCTTGGGTCCAGAAAGTTTAAGGATTCAGACATATATTAGCTTTGCTATTAGTAAGTAACCATTAAATTTCAGATGCTGGTTCTGGTACGGCTTCAAGTAAACGCTGAATTACGTCATCCGTTGTTACTCGTTCCGCCTCAGCATGAAAGTTAAGGAGAATCCGATGGCGTAGCACTGAAGGGACAAGTGCACGTACATCGCCATATGAAACATTATATCTGCCTAAAAGCAGAGCTCTGACTTTACCAGCCAAAATTAAATTCTGAGAAGCTCGAATACCGGCCCCCCAACTTACCCAATCTTTAATAAAGTCCGGTGCAGATTCCGTTTGAGGCCTAGATGCATGAACTAATCTAACAGCATACTTTATGACGGCCTCCGCGGCGGGGACTTGTCTAGCTATACGCTGAAAATCAAGGATATCCTCACCCCCTAACGGGTGAGATAAAGCATTATCATGGGTCTGAGTCGTTTGACCGACCACAGTCACTTCGTCTTCCTCTGACAAATAATCTAATTCTATTTTGAACATGAATCTATCTAACTGCGCCTCAGGAAGGGGATAAGTCCCCTCCAACTCAATTGGATTCTGAGTGGCAAGCACAAAAAAGGGTTTGGACATAGGATGCGTTACACCCGCAGCGGTAACCTGTCTCTCTTCCATGGCCTCAAGGAGAGATGACTGAGTTTTAGGCGGAGTACGATTGATCTCATCTGCTAACAGTATGTTCGTAAAGATAGGTCCCTTTACGAAGGTAAGTTTGCGCCCATGTTCACCTTCCTCTACTACTTCGGAGCCGACTACATCAGCCGGCATCAGATCTGGCGTAAATTGAATTCGGCTAAAATCTACTTGTAATATGTCAGCCACAGTTTTGATCAATAATGTCTTTGCCAAACCCGGCACGCCAGTGACAAGAACATGACCGCCACCGAATAATGCTATTAACAATTCATCAATAATGTCTTCTTGCCCAATGATGACCTTCTTAATCTCAGCAACAATTTTATCCCTTCCTTCTTGCATACGCTCTACCAGCGCTAAATCATCCTGATTCTTAATTTCTGAGTCGTGTCCTGTTTCTTCTGTATCTGTCATTTCTTATTACCATCCATTAGTGACTAAATGCATACATTAAAAAATTGATTCCAATTTTATAGGCTTCGTTGGTGTACTTCGTAGGGTAACGTTCGTAGAAAGTATGCTCCCACCCATCTCCCAGGTCAGT
This sequence comes from Gammaproteobacteria bacterium, assembly GCA_002727755.1. Lineage (GTDB taxonomy): Bacteria > Pseudomonadota > Gammaproteobacteria > Pseudomonadales > Pseudohongiellaceae > UBA9145. The sequence continues at coordinate 6,350 of PBXX01000033.1, forward strand.
ATTGTAGTTAGCAACCATCATCACGCGGCCATCATCATCCAGTACCGCATAAACCTCAGGCGGATATTTTGGATCATCTATATTCATGAACCCACCAAAATCCCAGGTAACCATTCTTCCCGGCACTTGTGCGAGCTCATCTATGTCGAAGAACATATGAAATATTTCATGGTTGGTATCCAGCTGGATGATCTCTCTATCAGGAAATATCTTCTGCATTTCCATGAACATATCATCAAGATGTGGAGGACCCCAAAAATCATCGACCAACACAAAACCACCCCGAAACATAAACTCTCGTAAAGCCTCAATTTCCTCAGGATTAAAGTTTGGACCGCTCATAGAGGAACCAATAGGGACCCTTTTCCAGTTCATATAAAGGAAAATATGCTCAAATAAACGAGGATCAGTTAGCTCAATAAATTTATGATTCTTAGGATTTGTGTCTATATTGGTGTAGCGCATGACGCCACGTAGGAAATTTTCATCTGAGTCAGGGTAGTCCGTATCCCACCAACCTCCCCTCCTGAACCCGTATTGTCCCCCTCTATGATTTGTATACTGACCACGTACCCAGGTAAACTCGGTTATATCATCACCGTAAATAGCCAAGTCCTCGTTATCTCTAAATTGCATCACTTGACCAGCTAAAGGGAAGCTTATAGATAAAAAAAGCCAAGTTAAAATAAAGGAGCAAAACCTCATTACTAACTTCCATCCCCACTAATTGATTCCAGCAAAACCTCTTGAGCTCGACGATAACTCGGTGCTATTTCCAAAGCATATAAGACACTTTCCTTTGCCTTATCCAGTTGCCCATTATTCAGATACGCCTCTGCTAAATCCGTTCGGGCTTCGACTGGATCATTTATCTCCAACTTAAGTAAAACCTCATACTCAGTCACAGCCAGCTCAGCATCGCCAATCTCATCTGCATACCTTGCTTTTAATTCATGGACACCGCTTCTATACGGATCAACTTGAATCGCTCGATCAATGTAGTAGTTAGCTCGCTCAAAATTCTCATTTTCAAGAGCGTCCTCGGCTAGCAATACAGCAGAATCATAATCATGTTGTAAGTTCTCTAATAAAACTTCCAACCATTTTAACCTTTCCTGTTGATTTCCCTCTCTCTCAAATATTTGTGCCAACACCAAAGCAGGACTTGGGTAGCCAGTATAAGAGGGCAGCATACTGTTAGCAGTCAAAAGATGAGATTTAGCTTGTTCGAAATCCTCTTCTTTAAACAAAACTATTCCCAATTGAAGATGCGCTTGAAAATCTCTTTCGTTTTCTTGAATTCGAGCACGCATGTGCTGCTTTAGGGACGCGTTGTTGTATAACTCGGCCAGTATGGCGCTTGAGTTTTCGCGAATCCCATGCCCATGCCCCTCCCCTTCATCTGGAACATCCTCAGAATGCACGTACACATTTATTTCTTCTACACGTTGATCTATCCAACGCTGAAAGCCAGTGTTGAACTCTTCTAAGCTCAACTGAAATACTTCATTAAATCGCTCAGATTCGTCTTTGACTATTGCATATTGATCAATCAATTCTCGAAGTTTACTAAAACCATACTCCTCAGTGATGTAATCAACCACCAAGTAAGATTGAAAGTAAGCGAACCCTAAATCAGCATTATCCCTGGCACCTGAAAATCCAGAGTTAAGATCTCGCACATGTAACAACTTTTCTTCCTTGGCTGCCCGCACCAAATCCAAGCCCTGACTTCGCCCCCAGTAGGGACGACCTTCTCGCTCCTCCCAGACCGAGATACCTTCCGACAACCAGCGGGGCATCCGATTATTTGTCATTTGCAGTGTAATCACGTGCATGAATTCGTGCCAGACGATTTCCTGCCAGTTAGCAGAAAGCGTGTCTGGAGAAATAAGGGTTATTACCTTTCCAAAACATATACCCACTAGAGGGCCAATGTCTGGTAAACCCACAGAGCGAACTGCGAAGTCTGCTGTATTTTCAAATACCTCTATGAGAATGGGCCCCTCTGGTTCGTAACCGTATTTAGCGGTTAGCGTATCCCAACCTTCTTCCAAAAGAGGTTCCAGGTATGGCCACAATATGTCTGCATCATTTCCACTCATGTAAACTTTGAAATGTTCACTTTCGAGGGTTGAGTAGGTTTCAAGAGTATCAAAGACCTTTAACATATTTGAGGTCAATACATTAAAGGGATCATTTTCAAAACCGATTTCTAAATTAGCTTTACCCTCCTCCTCTTCCCCAAGTCGAATTAAATTACTGCCTAATAGTGTATATCCCTGCCAATATTCCGGGTCAGAGTTTATGGCAGCTCTTGCAAATTCGACCGCCTCAGAAAAAAGATAGTTGTTTCCAAACGTATCTGCGATGTCCCCCAAAAACTGCGGATTATCAGGACTAAATGAATCAACTTGGGCCTTATACTGTTCATATTCTTCTTCTCGCTGATTCAGCGCTGCTTGCGCAGCTAGAATGCTTAAGCTTTTCAATGACTGTGGATTCAAATTAAGCGCTCGATCGAAATATTCTTGGGCTTCTGCTTCACGATTATTGATTAATAGCAATTGTCCATAAGTCTCAAGGGCCAAAACAGAATTTGGATTGATCGCTAACGCTCGAGTCAGAGAACGTTCATCTCCACCAACTTTTGCCATACCAACCAAGGCCGGCACGTGGCGACTATTGANATCNAGGACTTCTTGATAGGAACGTTGAGCGTCATTTGCNTTGTACTTTTCAAGAAACAAATCACCCCAAAGCACTTGTGCCTCAAGATTGTTAGGGTTTGCACGTGTAGCTTCACTGAACAAACTGTTGGCATCATGAAAGTTATCTAGCAACCAACTAGCAAGCGCCACCATGGCAACATCTTCCGAAGCGAAAACCAGGCCATTGTTATAGCGCTGTACTGCCAAATTCAGCACCTCCTCAGCTTCAGTTCTCCGCCCTAAAAATTTTAGAAGGCTTCCGTACTGCACAAGTGTCCTTACAGGCGGTTCTGCCACGCCATCTACTACAGCGTTTAGAATTTCTAGCGCCTCGGTGGCGCGTCCAATCGCGCGCTTTACCTCTGCCAGTTGAGTGCTTACGAGAGGGAAATCCGCATAAGCATCCTCTCCGATTAATTGCTCGGTGACATTAATAGCCTCCGAGGAATTACCCATCATAAAAAATGCTCGGCTTGCTCCAACTATCCCCTCATTCCGATCAAGCCCATCAGCCATCTGAAAGATGTCAGCCGCGGCAGCGTAAGAACCATTGAGTAAGAGCTGCTCGCCCTCAAAGAGGGGGGATTCACCAGTTCCTATCTGAAGTTCTTGCGCGCGGGCTGATGATGCGATCACTAGACCTATTACTATGCCAAACAATGCAATATTTCTCTGATTGAATCTGCGTCTATTCATTTACTTGTCCGTTGGTCTCAATCCTTTCACTATTTATGTTTATGATTTCTTCAAACTGTCCAGTGGCAATCGCAAGCTCAACCAGCAACGATTCCATTTCTAACCAGTAATCAGACTCTAAGAAGTCTTGTTTACGTCCACGCAGAACAAAAATATCGCGCTCTAAATTCTGCATCTGAAATTTTAATTCTCTTGCCTGTGGACTTAGTCCGAGAACCTCATCGACCGCGGCATCAATATATGCAATCTCTGCAAGTCTACCGTCAGCAGAATCAACGACTGGATCGAGCGAAAACAAAGCATCGCCATTATCGTCCAGTCCGGCATGTTCCGAAGCCAACCGGCCTTGTTCCTCATACCACGCTTCCACATTGCTCTTGGCATACTCAAAAGCCTCTAGCATAGACACCCTATTATTCTTATCCCTATCACCATTTCGATTATCAAGTGCTTCAATAAAGTATCTGGAAAATATTGGATCATATCTTTCGGAAGGGGATCGAGTGGAAGAAATAACGACCCTCCCCTCTCCTGATAAAGAAGTCGAAAAGCCATAACTCGCACTTGTAGTGTTTACTATCGCAATACTTTGGTCTTTGAATTGATCCAGTAATTCTGCAAATTCAGCGCCTGTAATGTCGGGTCCAACTATATTAAACTTTGATTCCTCTTCCGCACCTGACCCATGTCCGATTAGATAAAGGGTAATCTGATCTCCAGTACTTACTCTAGCTGCAAGTGAGGCGAGCCCTTGTTCAATGCCACCTCGGTCACAAGCGCCGTCAATGCGCTCATCCCCAATCGAGTCGGTATGTCCCTTATCATAGAGTAAAATAATTGAGTCTGAGCTGTAGCCATAATCTCTTGCCAGAATATCGTGGAGTGAAAAGGCCCACTGTCTGAATTGAGTTTGATTAGTTTCACCTACAGTTGGCCCAGCCATGATAACCGCGTATTTTCCTACATCAGGACTATCCAAGAAATATTCTGNAGNCCCCTCTAAAACTGGCGGCTGAGCTTTAGCAAACGACACAAACANTAGCGCGAGAANGACACNCTNAATNTTGTAAATTTCCTCCCAGCAAACTAGTTGCGCAATCCTTNGAATGCCTCTCTTTATTCTAATCATCAGGATAGTCCCTTCAATCTGCGAGAAGCCCAATCAATACAGAGTAGGGAAATCAGAAACGCTAGCAGCCAAGGTTTGTCCCAAAGATCTATCTGCACCTCTTTTGAGTAAGCGTTAGGAGTAAACTCGACGCTCTCCGTTAACCCTTCNATTTCAGAGAGGTCAAAATAGCTACCACCGCTTTGCTGAGAAATTCGTCCCAAAAGGGCCGCATCCATTCCAGCGTTGTTAAATTCTCGTAAGGAAGGTGTTACAACGAAAGCTGCTCGCTTTTCTGAGCTTTCTAGCTCTGCATCAGCNGCCGCACTTGCTACATCTACAAGTANATTAAAAACTCCTTCCTCNTCAACGGTAAAATTAGCCCGATAAACGCCCTCCTCTTCGATATCCCATTCCATGGGTGTATCAGTAACATCATCTCCTGGCGTGGTCGTCTGCAACCATAATGTAGCGTCATTATCAGGTTCGTATTGATCATCCAGAGCAACAACCGTCACATTAACCTCATCTCCNACNTTGTAGAATTCGCGGTCAAATTCTATCTTTATCCTTTCAGGCGANGAAACTGTTAACCAGCGAAGTATTTGTCTCCAAAGCACCTCGTGTGACTGATCATCAAAGGGCAGCATCATTTGCCANCTCCAAGTGCTCGCCGTATTCACAGACATACTTCTCCCGCTTCCATAACGTTGCTGAGCGATGATAGGTAATAATTGATTTTGGTACTGCAGCACGGGATGCTCCATCAAAACAGTTGCCCCCGGCTTGATTCTGCCAGTCACGAATACTCCTTGCAGTTCTGGTAATAGTCTCCAAAGTTCGTCATTCTCACTATCCTCTCCAGATAAGCGAAGAATCGGAGAAAATTCTCCATTAGCAGTCAACCTTGGGTAAAACAGTTCTCCTGTGGGNTGATCACCGCGGCGTATGCCACCACGGAGATGACTTGGAAGAAAATTCTCTTCAATTAGAGTAAGCGGCAATATGTCAGCAATTGGAGTGCCTATAAATTCTTCATCAACCATACCACTCATCAAGAATCCTCCACCACGTTCTGCAACGAAGTCATCTATCATTTGTAACTGATCAGCATTAAAAAAGCTCTCCTCGATATCACCCAGAATAATTGCTTCGTATCGATAAAGCTCTTCTTTTGTAAGAGGGAANCCCCGACTTAACTCAGTTGCAGATTCAATACCCTGCCTATAGTATTTTTCTGGTCCCGTTTGTAGATAAGTTGCCAAACGGATTGATTTATCACCTTGGACTGCTCTTCTTATGAATTTGTATTCGTTACGAGGATGTCCTTCCACATACAAAACATCNAGAGCCGCTTTTTCGCTATTATCAACCAAGAAACTATACTTGTTATTCTCCTCAATAATCTCACCAGGCTGCAATTCTGCATGTAACTCGTAGACAATTTGCTCAGGTCTTTCTGGAGTAATTTCTAGCTCATAGCGGCGCGTAGTGCCCGGCACTCCCAGAGTGACTATCTCAGAGGCGACTACTTCGTCTCCGTCCTTCACAAAAATTTCAATTTCTTGCCCTTCATAACCTTGATGGTTAATCCCAGCTTGAACCGTAAAAACTGATCCCTCCAGAACTGTTTTTACGCTGCTAACATCAACGATCCCTATATCCTGAGGGATGGATTCCTGACCAACACCCACCGTGAATATCGGAATCTTCCTAGCCCCTAGATCCTGTGCAGTTACGAGCGGGTCTGTGTCACTACTGTTATCAGCGCCATCACTTAAAAGAATCAAACCACCTAATCTTAACCCACTAAGCTGATCATCCACGTAATTCAACGCCTGATCAATCGATGAGGCCATTCCGTCTTCAATTAAGTCATCAACACCCGCAATCCGTTGCGTTTCACCATCAAATCGGAAAGTTCTGATCTGGAAAGATTCCGATAAATTTTCTATTAAGCCATCATTAAAAAGGGCATTTTCGACTCCACTTGCTCTTGTCTGCCCACCATCTAAATCTCCGATGGACATACTTTGAGAGTCATCAATCAATATGCCTAAATAAGTTTCTTGAGGCGAAGTTTGTATTGTTGTAACTACTGGCCTCAATAGACAAAACAAAATTAGAACAAGGACACTTCCCCGCGTGGCTACAAAAAATATTTTCCAAGGAACGGAAATAGTTCTTGTAGTTTTCAGGTAAGTCGCCCATACCGAAAAGTAGATGGCGAAAACCAAAAGACCGAAAAGCCATGGGCTAATGCCAAGGGCAAAGCTGAAAGTTCCCTCCTCTAATGCACTAAAGATAGTAGGCTCTGTGTATTGCATGGCTACTGAGTTGGGCTCTCAGACTCCTGGTTTTCTGACAATACACGGTAGTACTCTTGGACCAAATCGCGATATTCATCAGGGATATCTTCTTCAGTTACCGCATAAAGTTTTTGATTTATCGCGTCCAGTTCGGCCTGAGCTCTTAACGCTCCCTCAAGCTCAATAATAGGTTGCAGTAGCTCGCGGAAAAGTTCCGGTTGATTCAGAAAATCCTCGATGTCTTGCTGCGTTAACATCTGTCGAATAGAGCGGGCGTTACCCCAAGGTAAATTGTTACCATCGGTTGTTACTCTTCCGCCAAGACCAGGGCGTTGCTGATCGCCATCTCTAGGCCCACCTATTTGCTGACGTGCACCCGAACTACCCTGTGCGGAAGACCCTTGCTGCTGACCACCTTGCTGAGATTGCTGTTGTTGCAGCTGTCGTTGAAGATTCTGAGCAAGCTGTTGAGAATTCTCCAACTGATCACGCATTTCCCGAATTGATGGCACTTCTGCCCCCGTTTGTTCTTCACCGAAAGCCAGGGCCTGCTGCTGCAAATTCTCTACCTGCTCTCTTAACTCTTCTGCATCTCTCGCGGCCTGGGCAATTTGCTCGGACGGGGTGTTGTTATTTGCTGGATTTAAGGCGGAGAGTGTTTGAGCAAATTCCTCAATTTGTCCCTCAAGTTCTTGCTCAATATCAACTGAAAGATTCACCATTCCGTTTCGAAGAACGCGATTACTGGTCTGCATTTCTTCTCGAATTGGCCTCAAGTCTCTTGACGCTTGCTGAGCTTGAGACATCAACCTCTGATCTTCGCTGCTGCCTCGGGCTATTATGGCGCGAAGCATATCTTCAATCTCTTCCAAGTCTCTCTGCTGTTGCTGCTGCATTTCAACTAGCTCTTGAAGTTCATCCGAATTTCTCACAGATTGTCTAGTCTGTCCTAAACCCTGCTGCCGAGTTGTGCCACCAAGGGCATCTTGAAGTTGTCTTTGTTGCTGGAGAAGTTGTTGTCCACGCTGCCCCAAATTCTGAGCCAACTGGTTCACGGAGCGATCGCTCTCCTGGCTCATCTCACGCTGACTCTCTCTTAAATTTTCAAGCGCCTTTTGGCTGCGAGCTGCTGCGATTGAGGCTGAGTCGCTTTCAGCCGCCTCTTGCATCTGTTGAGCAGCTCGCTCAAGAGACGACTGAGATTGTTGTCCCCCACTTACGCCGCTCGATGACTGTTGCGTTTGCGATTGCTGACCAGAACTACGCTGGGATTGTGAGCCTTGTTGGGAAGACATCTGTCTCGCGAGCTGGGCAACCTCTTGACTCAACTGCTCCTGCTGTCGCATCAGCCTCTCTAACTCTCTGCGACGCTGCTCCTCACTCATTTGATCTTCCCGACGCGCAAGATTCCTCTGGGCCCGTGTTAACCCTTCTTGACGACGAGAGAGTTCCTCCAGTTTATTAGCCTCCTCTTGCTGCTGCTGAGAACCACCCCCCGCACTATTGGGCGTCTCATATCGATTCTCCAATTGCCCCATTTCCATTTCAAATAGCTCACGCAGATCTTCTCTTTCCTGACGTGCTCCACCACCACCGCCGCCACCACCTTGTTGCATGCTTATGTTGGTTCGATTAATGCTGGCTTCAGCTTTTAGAATATACTGCAAAGCCAACTGTTCAGGTTCTAAAGCGCTAGTAACTTGCTGAAGATCAAGCTCACTCGCAGCAAGATTCATTTGATCTATTGCTAAGGACAAATTTTCTACAGCCGAATCATAAGTATCATCTGAGAAATTAAGTCGTTCTGCTAGCCTGTCTATCGACATGCGAGCTCTGCCAGTTGCCTCCTTTTGGGATTCCGCAATTATTTCAGCATCAGAATTAAATTCTTCCTGTGATACCTGACCCTGTCTATTCTTTAACTTCCAAGTAGCCGCTATAATATCTTTCTGAATTGTCACCAGGGCACTACTGTCGCCACCACCCTGNCCGCCAGCACCACCCTGACCACCACCGCCTCCAGAGTTTTGTCTAAATTCTTGATCAGTCGGTATTACTTGCAGGAAATAAATATCTGAAATAACTTCTTTAGGCCCTTCGATTCCATTATTGTCTGCCAAGGTAAGGAAATAGCTGACAAAATCACCAGGCTCAACTTCAAGGTCCTCTAAATAGATCAACTCACTACCTGAAACACTCTTTAAGTTNGGCTCTCTTANNAAATTTACCTGGTTCTCGCCAGCTCCTACTACACTATAATTCAGATCAAACTTTGAAAGGCCATAGTCGTCAGATGCATCAATTTCTAACACGACTTCCTCAAGGGGCATCACATCTTCATCTTTACCCGGACGAATTAGAGCAAGCTCAGGCGGGTTGTCTTCGATAGCTCGAATGAAATAGTCCAAAGGAGTTGGGCTCTCTAGACCTGAGAGATCGGTTGCACTGATTCTATAAATCCCATCTTGATTCACCGTAAATTGTGTACTACCAATATTGCCATCAATAACCAATTCTGTATCTGAGTAAGGCGTTTTCACATCCATCTCTTCCTCATCACGAATGGATTCTTCAAACTCAATACTCGCCGAGGCAATAGCCTTATTGAATAGAACACTCAGATCTACAACAGTGCCTTCTGGGACTAATATATCTCCGCTATTTTCCTCCAAGATATCCTCAATACCCGTATAATCAGGATAATCAAAAGCGATATCTATTTGCTCTATTTGTGGAAGGTCATAAAGATCGATTCGGTACTGCGTGGAAGACTGTTCCCCTCGTTCTTCAAAGGTTACATAATAAGTCGTATCTTCCTCTAAAGACGGGATGAAGTAGCTGTAGCTTGCACTATCGCTTCCGCTCCCATCTCGTCTCATAGAAAGATCTCGCCAGTTCACNTTATCATCTTGTAGTCGAAGAANTATGGATTCCGGGGCAGCATTCGTAATTCGTGCAACGATTGTTACGCTCTCTCCTCTTTGCATCTCCATATCGCCTGGCTCAACACTTATGTCAATTACAGGAGGTGGGAGCTCAACGATCAGTTGCTCGTCAATCGAGAAAGGCCATACCAGCCGACTCGCAGAATCAATCAACAAATCAGACCTTACAAATATAGCGCATACGACCAAAAATACTGCGGACGCCAACGCAAAGGACATCCAACTTGAATTTGCAGGAGTAACGGTTTCAACGACCCGCTGCTGCGCTCTCACGTGATGCTGAGCGTCATTCCAGAGCTGTCGAATAAATTGCTGAGAGACACCCGCTTTACCTTTGATTAAATCCTCCTCCGTGAATTCTAAGGAGGTTAAAAGGCGTTGCTCCAGATCAGGAATGTGATCCTCGACATAATGAGCCAATTCCAAATCATCGGTGTGTCTTTGCCTAAAAGTTCTCACGAAATAGAGAACAATGCAGAGAAAACAAACAATGCTGACTAAAAACAGAGAAATTGTCCCCGATTTATTCAGGTCGAGCCATAGAGATATAGCTGAGACTGCCAATACAAAGAGGGAAGAGGCAATCGCAAAATAGCTTCCCTGCTTCAAAATAAACAAACTATTGCGCCTTCGGCGCAGTTTCTTCAGTGTTAAACGCAGATTTTCAAATGTGGTTGAGGACATAAAGACTATTTATGATCAATAATTGAACCCTTAGTTTCTATTCATCTGCAGAATTCGTAGCCGAAATATCGGGCACTTTTCGTAAAGATGCGACAACAAATTGAGCAAATTTTTCGTTCAAAGACCACTCTTTGCTCCTACTTAACTATCCCATTAACTTAACCCCAAAAGCAAGGACTTACGGAAGCTAATCCGAGTTTAATTCAGTAGTGCCTAATTTGATTACTGGTAATCCAGCGGTTTACCTAAACCCATTCACAATTTCAGGTTATTGGTCTGTCAAACCTGTNTATGATCTNAACTCGAGTAACCCATCTCCGCNGGNCTATAAAANTCCGAACCTTCTGGAAATACTCGTATTTTGGAACCAGTCACACCNGTTATTAAGCTATCAAGACTCCGATAATCAGATATATCTGACAATGTTGTGATGGTGGGTCGCGGGAGAATCCACTTTTCAGCGCTGGCATCTTCAATGGCCTCTTGAGGCGAAACCCATCGATAGTCCAAGATCTCATCATTATCTACCTCCACACTGCCCGGATTCTTAATGGGACAAATGAAGAACCAAGTCGAGAACCTCCGAGNCATTTTGGGCGGAGTTGTCCAGTGAGCAGTATGAATAAGTTGATCCTCATTAATCTCTAANCCTGCTTCTTCAAACGTTTCTCGCACAGCAGCTCTTTTTGCTGCCAGATATTCCAGNCTTCCTTCGCTTTCATCGAAATCTGCTTCNTCGATACGACCGCCCGGNAAAACCCAATGNCCACCATGAAAAACAAGCCGCGANTTACGCTGNAGCAGCAACACCTGCAATCCTGAATCTTCCTCAGTTTCACGAACCAAAACTACTGTCGCCGCAGGAACTGGAGTGACTTCGCTCATAACAATTCTCGCTGTTTAGTAAATTTTTTTACGATGATAACCAAATTTTCGATTAAGACCATAGGCAGTTTGAATAAAGAGGTTCAGTATTAATTGCTAATCCCCACCCCATCGTCATAAAATTTTAACCAGCCTAGAGACAGGGTGGTGATGCGATTAAAATAATAGAAAGGTGCTTTTATGACGATAAATTTTGAGAATCAGGTGGCCATCGTTACTGGCGCAGGAGGAGGACTAGGTCGACAACACGCGCTTGAGCTTGGAAGACGCGGGGCGAGGGTCGTTGTAAACGATTTGGGTGGCGATGTGGATGGTTCCGGGGGTTCTGTGTCAGCGGCAGAACTTGTCTCCCAAGAGATCATCGATAACGGTGGTCAAGCCATCGCCAACGGTGCCTCTGTCAGTGATATCGATTCTGTTCAAAATATGATTGATCAAACCATGGCCACTTGGGGACGCATTGATATACTTGTAAATAATGCGGGTATACTTCGTGATAAAACATTTTCAAAACTTGAAGTATCCAACTGGCATGCAGTTCTGGATGTGCATCTTAACGGAAGCATGAACTGCTCAAAGCTCGTATGGCCAATAATGACTCAGCAAAATTATGGTCGAATAGTCATGACGACATCGACCTCAGGATTGTTTGGTAATTTTGGACAGAGTAATTATGGTGCCGCAAAGCTAGGTCTAGTTGGCTTTATGAATACTCTCAGGTTCGAAGGCGCAAAGTATAACATCCATACAAATTCAATTGCCCCGATCGCGGCCACTAGAATGACTCTAAGTTTGCCAGGATTCGAAGACAGCGCCGAGCGGTTGGCTCCAGAGTTAGTGACGCCGGCGGTTGTTTTTCTCTGCAGTGAACAGGCCCCAAACGGGAGAATAATTCAAGCCGCTGGCGGGCGCTATTACTCTGCAGACGTCAGGGAGAATTCGGGGGTTGAGCTTGGAGCAAATGCGAAGGCGGAGGATATCGAAGCCAACATAAACGAAATATTAGATATGTCTTCTAATGTCGGCTTTCTCGAAAGAGAGTGACCTAGCTGAATTTAAACCCGAGTCAAGTATTAGACGCCTGATCCGCTTTTACCTGACTCACCGAATCACGTTCGTTCATTAAGTCAAACAGAGGCTTGATTCCTGTAATTTCATTCATGGCATCCCATGTCCAAACTTTTTTGCAGACTCCAAAGACGGGAGATAATCCAAAGAATGCATAAAAGTCGACATAGGTAAGTTCCGCCCCGGCAAAATATGGCTCAAATTTAGCTATTCGACCTAGGGCAGAGAAACCCTTCTCTAAGAGTTTTTTGACCGTAGCCTTTTCCGCATCGCTTGCTGGTCGACCGAAAAATACATCACCATATAATCGTCGCGCGGGCAGCTCGATGTATAGCTCCAAATAACGCAACAATTCCCTGCATTTCGCTTTGTTGAAGGCATCAGTGGGATATAGTGATTCACCTACACAAAGATCCTCAATATATTCAAGCATCACCGAAGTCTCAGTAAGAAAACCAGCTGTCGTCTCCATACACGGAACTTTACCCATTGGACTCTTTGATAAATATTCCGACTCTTGATTTGGTTTTACATGTACTTCCTCAAACGGGATCTCCTTTTCCAACATAATCGCTTTGACTACGTTATAGTAATTGCTCAAGGGCATTCCATGTAATTTAATCATCAACTTCCACCTCCTAATGACTTGAAATCAATCATAATGCAATATTATGAGATTAATTCTTTGCCCCTTAATCAAGCAAAGTATTGTTACTTATATGCAAATCTTAAAACTTATCTAAGCACGAGAAAATTACGATCCAATTCACATAACTATGTTAATTAACTCGTTCTAGCAAAGGAAAAACAATTTCTTGATCTATTTGAATTCGATTAAAGTCTAACCCAGGATTATATTGTCTTAGTAACCATATTGGCGTGCTGTAACGACTTTGAGCAATGCCTCCAATATTATCTCCCGATCGAACTTTGTAAGTTTCTGCACCCTGAATTCGATAAGTCGCGAAAAACTCTCGCTGAAGGCTTACGTGATAGTCTTGCCGCCTCAACTCGAATTCAGCAATATTTACTTTTGAAAATTCGAGTGAAATCCTTTCACCGATGATTACGGGATCGCGATAGGCCATATTATTAAGGCGTCGAATGTCCCATGCTCTAATCTCAAGCCAATCCGCATAGTGCCCGAGAGTTTCAGAGGCCTGGATTTCTATACTATTATTAGCTACAGAATAATCTGACGGATCAGCAGAAAGCGATTCCGATAACTCTTCGCTACTTTCAACTCTTTCCTCGGCCGGGTCTAAAGCGACCTCTTGTTCAAAAACTATGGCCTGTTCGTCAGAAGGACTATTCTGTGCCGTATTCAAAGCTAATCTGTTAGCACTCGTATCCAATTCTGTCTCTTCAACCAATGACATATTGTCTTCCACTGCCTCCTTGACGTCTTGCAAATCAGCTGAGGCGATTGGCGCTTGGATGGAATCAGGGCTCAAAGTCGCAACTACCTGACCTTCATCAATCTGCGGCACTTCATCCATTAAGGCGTCCGAACCGGGTATTTCAGATTCACTGACAGAGTACCCCGGAAAACGAATCTGTTGGCCTGGATAAATTAAATTTGGATTTTGAATGCCGTTCGCTGCCAGAAGCGCAGTTTCGTCAAGATTGTATCGATCAGCTATGCGAGAAACCGTGTCTCCGCGGCTAACTGTGTACAAACCATCCTCTGGGAGCACTCCTGCAGCGGCAGCAATTAGCCGATTAGGGTCAGCATCTTCCTGGGGAAGTAAAATTCGCTGTCCAATAGAGATCCTGTGCCTGCTAGCTAGCTGGTTTAAAGCAACTAGTCTGTTAACCGAAGTATCAAACCGACTCGCGATAAGGGATAGCGTATCGCCTCGTTCAACAACGTAGGCTATGTCCGGAGTCTGAACCGCAAACTTGTAATCTGCAGGGATTAGAGCAAGCAAATCGCCTGNATCGACTTGATNTCGTCTAACTTTGATAGGAAAGCCTAAAGGGATACGCTTGTTGCCCTCCCAAACTATGGGTCTCAATGCTGGATTGTCTCTNTTTAGTGTATCGAAGCTTACTCCTACCGAATTCGCAAATACTTCAGCGTCTATATACGCATCTGTCTCGACCTCAAAAAAATTCGGCGCCGAATCATATCTCACATCACCAAAATACTGNCGAGCATTATTCTCGACATGAACAACAGCAAGGAACTGGGCATAGAAATTTCTTGATGCAAACCCAAATCTCCTACCCCTATAATTTGCAACTATTTTTTCGATATCCGTAGTGCCTGTTTCCCGAACGGCTCGCGAAATTCCACCAGCACCATGNTTGTAGGCGGTTAAAGCCAGAGGCCATGTCCCCAAAACAGAGTAGTTATACTCCAACAGGCTCATTGCCGCTGCCGTNGAGGTATANGGATCCATCCTTTCGTCAATAATATAGTCAATTCGCATAAACCTCTTGCCAGTGCCCGAAGTGAANTGCCACATGCCTGCAGCTGAGGCACTGGAGAGAGCGCTTGGATTAAATGAAGATTCGACGTGTGGAAGAACTCCCAGTTCGGAAGGAAGATTCTTTTCCCGAATGACTGTCTGAATATGGTCTCTGAAAGCACCTGATCTTCGCAACCCACCAAGAAAACGATCTGACTGCCCAAGTTGCCAGCGAATGTTGTTTGCGGCCTGCAACAAAGTGCTGTTTGATACATCAGCGGGCCACAATTCCAGTATTTCCCTTTGGCTCCGAGATAAGTCATCCCTAGAACCTGTNGCTAGGTATCTTAGGTCCTCTCGAATTCTATTGCGCGAAGCTTCAATATTTCTGCGATTTAGCCTGAGACGCTCGTAGATAATCGATAAATTCTCAGAGTCATGTAAGTAGCCACTTTGAGTGTCAACCTCGGTATAAACTTTAATCCAAAAATCGACAGCCGGTTTAAGTCCGGCGGGTTGCGGGAAGGCTTCTGGAGATTGNGCTTGCATCTGTGTCGCAAAAAGCGATAACAGGAAATATGTTAATGTCATCNNCTTAACAACATTTAATAGTTTTACNAAAAGACGATAACTTTTTTCCACGCCGTTTTTCAAATCACCGCATCCCTGATTGAAGTCAAATACCAACAAAAACAACTTATGAGTCTATTCACTTTATCGCTCTTCCAACANGCAACTTTACTCAAACCAAATAAGACTGACTATGGCATGCCGTCAAGCTCTGTCTCCTCTCTTACAGGTATCATNAGATCTTCTCGCGTTACGTTCATATACAATATGACATTTGACGCAATATATATGGAAGAATATGTTCCTATGACTACTCCTATAATCAAAGCTACTGCGAACCCTTGGGTTGTTTCACCTCCGATAAATAGNACAGAAAAAAGTACGAGTAATGTCGTAAATGATGTTATGAGTGTTCTACTTAANGTTTGATTTAGTGAAGTATTTACCATCTCAAGTGGAGTNCCTTTCCTCATGCGACGAAAATTTTCACGAATCCTATCCGAGACAACAATTGTGTCATTTANGGAATAACCAATTATTGCTAGCATCGCGGCAAGGGTATTTAAGTTAAACTCTATGCCGAATAATGAAAAGATACCTAATGTAATTATTACGTCATGAGCAAGTGCCACTACCGCCCCAACTGAAAATTTAAACTGAAAGCGCACCGCGATGTACACCATTATAATTCCAAGGGCAACAAGCATCCCCAACCCGCCTTGCTCAGCAAGCTCTTCTCCAACTTTCGCACTGACGTAATCTGAACCAAGCAAGGTAACATTATCAGCGCCATCGGATAGCAGAGAAGCAATAGATTCACCGACAACAGCAGCTTCACTGGCNTGATCTTCGACTTGAGTAGACTCATCGACGGGTAAAACCACACGAATTTCTCTGTCAGAACCGAAGCTTACTACGACCGCTTCCTCATANCCGCTATCGGTAAGTATTCGGTTAACCTCTGTTAGGTCAACTGTGTCCGAATACTCAAGCCTCACCGAGGTGCCGCTGGTAAAATCCAAACCAAACTGTAACGAGTTCACAAGCAGGGAGATTAACGATACCAAAACCAAAATACCCGAAACTGCCGCTGCAATTTTTCGAATACCCATGAAGTCTATTTCTTTTTCCTCAGACACTAGTTTATTCTCACCTTTAATATTGTGCCTATCGTCACTCTATACAGACACTTTGTAACGACCAATAGAAAGCTTCTCAANTGAGCGGCCGCCGTAAATAATATTAACTAACGCTCTGGTACCCACGATCGCCGTAAACATTGAGGTAATAATCCCTATCATCAGCGTGACCGCAAACCCTTTTACTGGTCCAGTTCCAATCGAAAAAAGAACTAACGCAACTAAGAAAGTCGTGAGATTTGCATCCAATATGGTCGTAAACGCACGATTATAGCCGGAATCTATTGCTTGCTGCGGAGANAGTCCGTTGGTAAGTTCTTCTCTTATTCGAGTGAAAATCAGAACGTTGGCATCCACTGCCATACCGACTGTCAGGACAATACCAACAATTCCGGGCAACGTTAGAGTGGCCGGGATAATAGTCGACATAACCGCGAATATNAGCANNATGTTCATGATTAAAGCTGCATTAGCCGCCAAACCAAAAACTCTGTAAAAAGCCAGCATAAATATAACTACTAAGATAGAGGCCACTTGGACACCTAAAATACCCTGCTCGAGATTCTCTCTTCCCATGGTAGGACCAATGACGCTCTGTTCAACTATTGTCATAGGCGCAGCGAGTGAACCCGACCGAATTAACTCAGACAAGTCATTTGCTTCCCTTGCGCTTAATCCTGTAATAACAAAAGTTCGAGGTAGAGCTGTCCTAATAGTGGCATGACTAATCAGTCGTTTATCTTCGTAAAACTCTACATCCTCAAATTCTTGACCATTCTCATCGAGAGCAACTATCGACCTGGACCTAGTTTCGCTCAGCAAAATATCCATATTCCTGCCAACGTTGTCACGAGTGACTCGATTTATTTGTGATCCACCCTGAGCATCAAGATTAATCTGCACCTGGGGCAGTCCATTCTGATCAAGAGTTGAGCGGACATTACTTATACGATCGCCCTGAAGAATCACCTCGTTATCNACATCTACCAGCAGTCCTTGGTATTCGTAACTCTCATAAGAAGTGGAGGACGCTCCTGGGTTAGCCTCTAAGTGGAACTCTAACGTAGCGATTCTCTGAAGAAACCGNATAGCCTGAGCGGGATCTTGAACTCCCGGGAGTTCGACTACTATCCTATCTGCGCCTTGCTGCTGGACAGTAGGCTCCGCAACACCCAACGCATCGACTCGATTCATAATTGTCGTTCNATTCGCCTGCAAAGTATCCCTCTGCACCTGCAGAACAACCTCTGGTGGTGTTCTCATATCTAAAATACTCAGATCATCAAACTCTCGGTTTTGAAATTGCAAATCCGGAAAGTTCTCAATCAGCGCTGATCTCGCGTTAGATCTAGTTTCGCTATCCGCAAAACGAATTTCGAGATGATCATTATTTATTACATTTGTACCGCGTGTTCGAACCCTCTCCTCTCTCAATATGGAACGCACATTGCTCAAGTTATCTTCCATACGTCGATTAAGAGCAGCATCCATGTCTACTTCCATCAGAAAATGAACGCCACCTTGAAGATCTAGCCCAAGATTCATTTTTCCGGCACCAATTGCTTGAAGCCAAGCTGGAGTNGTCGGAGCCAGATTCAGCGCAACGATATANTNGTCTGTTAAAGCGTNTTCAATCGCTGTTTTAGCGATGAGTTGGTCCTCAACTGAANTGACACGAACAAGTATGCTCTCATCAGTAACTTCCTCACCAAAAAAATCTATCTGAGCTGCCTCCAATGCAGTAGTAATGGTTGCCATATCAGACTCGNTCATGCTGACGCCATCGGCGCTTATCTGAATTGCCTCATCATCAGGATAAATATTCGGAACTGAGTACAGAAACCCNAAAAATACGACNAGTAAAATAAGCAAATTCTTCCAAGCCGGATATTTGTTTAACATNTGATTTTCTCGCCAGTACCNTGGAATTAAATTTGACTAATTGTGCCTTTTGGAAGCGCTGCGGCTACGGAAGACTTTTGTAGTTTAATTTGTACGCCATCAGAAATTTCGACCACAATGTACTCATCATTAACCTTTGTTACCTTACCAAGCAAACCACCNGAGGTCATAACCTCATCCCCTTTGGATATACTACCCACTAAATCTCGGTGTTCCTTGGCTCTCTTCGATTGGGGTCTCCATAAAATCAACCAGAAAAGAAAAAACATGCCTCCGAAAAGAAGCAGATTGTAAGCAAGTGATGGTTGTTGCGCTTGCCCAGCATCCTGAGCGTAAGCAGTAGAAAATAAGAAATTCATTANTGTTCTCTCACTATTTATGTATTTTAATCACGCGAAGTAACCTAACTATTTATTTCCTAAAAAGGCCATAGCTATGGTCTTAATCAACAAAATAAATTTAGTGTNTTTCTTCTTCTCCCTGACTNGANAAGAATTCCCTAGCAAAGCTGGCCAATCTACCTTGTTCTATTGCGTCACGCAATCCTGTCATAAGCTTTTGGTAAAAATGNAAATTGTGAATCGTATTAAGCTGAGAAGCCANAATTTCCTTACACTTATCAAGATGATGCAAATAAGCGCGACTAAAATTTTGACATGTATAGCACTCACATTCCTCATCAATGGGTNTTGTGTCTTCTCGATAGCGAGCATTCCGCAATCGCANTANACCACGAGATGTGAATAAATGCCCATTTCTGGCATTTCGTGTTGGCATTACGCANTCAAACATATCGATCCCATTCAAAACNGCGTGAATNATGTCCTCAGGCTTNCCGACGCCCATCAAATANCGTGGCTTATCACTGGGNAANTTGGNNCCGGTGTGTTCNACGATTGAAAACATTTCNNCCTTAGGCTCTCCAACTGACAAGCCTCCAATCGCATAACCATCGAATCCGATTTCCAATAAACTGTTCAGNGATNGATCTCGCAAATTTTNAAACATTGAACCCTGAACAATNCCNAANAGAGCTGCAGGATTGTTGCCATGCTCACGAAAGCATCTTTTTGCCCAACGCATTGATAACTGCATAGATTCCTCNGCTTGCTTCTGCGTAACCGGATAGGGCGTGCATTCGTCAAAAGCCATTATTATATCTGCCCCNAGAGNATGCTGTATTCTGATCGCAGANTCNGGACTNAGAAAACGGTTNGATCCATCTATGGGNGATCGAAAGCTGACTCCTTCCTCTGTAATTTTCCGCATATCGCCTAGACTAAACACCTGGAATCCTCCTGAGTCNGTTAGAATAGGCCTCTCCCAACCAATAAATTGATGCAATCCTCCATGAAGTTTAACAACCTCCGNGCCTGGTCGCAGTGACAAATGATAGGTATTACCCAAGATAATNTCTGCTCCTGTTGAACGAATCTGCGAAGGGTTAAGCCCTTTTACTGAACCATAAGTCCCAACTGGCATAAAAGCCGGAGTCTTAATTATTCCTCGAGGGAAACTAATCTCACCAAGACGGGCGAGTCCATCAATATTTCGCACTGTGAAATTCATAACAGTCAAGCTACTAATGCTCCCGAGTCGAGAGGAAACGAATTTCAGGGTAACGTTCTTCTGTTAAATTCAAGTTGACCCGCGTGGGTGCCAAGTATGTGAGGTACCCTCCAGCATCTAATGCGATATTATCTATTGCTTTATTTTTGAACTCTTCGAGCTTACTCTCGCTATCAGATTCGACCCAGCGAGCAACTTGAAGATTGGTAGGTTCGTATATCGCCTCAACCTTGTACTCATCTCTGAGACGGTAAACTACTACCTCGAATTGCAACGCACCGACTGCGCCAACAATCAAGTCATTATTTCTTAATGGGGCAAAGACCTGAACGGAACCTTCCTCAGCTAACTGAGTTAACCCCTTTTGTAGTTGCTTGAGCTTCAGTGGATCTTTGAGACGAATGCGCTTGAAAAGTTCTGGAGCAAAATGGGGGATCCCTTTGAACTTTAAATTTTCTCCAGTTGAAAAGGTATCACCTATTTGGATGGTGCCATGGTTGTGAAGACCTATTATATCCCCTGATACAGCACTGTCAGCGTGCGCTCGCTCTCCGGCAAGAAAAGTTACAGCATCGGCAACCTTTATGTCCTTAGCAATGCGGTTGTGGCGCATTTTCATGCCCTTTTTATACTCTCCAGAACAAACTCTCAGAAATGCTATGCGGTCGCGATGATTAGGATCCATATTCGCTTGGATCTTAAAGACAAAACCTGAAAATTCTTCTTCTTCAGCAGAAACGATCCGGGATTCAGTTTGGCGACTCTGAGGCATAGGGGCCCATTTGACAAAATCGTCCAACATTTCTTTAACAGTAAAATTACCTAGAGCGGTCCCGAAATACACCGGGGTAATTTCACCTTTGAGGTATCCATCATGATCAAATTTATGGCTTGCTCC
>PBXX01000034.1 GCA_002727755.1 Gammaproteobacteria bacterium
TCCATCTCGAATAATTTGGCGTATTGTTTTGTGAGAGAGTTTTTTGGTTCCCGGATGATTCGCACTAAAGCATCTAGGTCCAATTCATCCAACGTAGCAATCATAGGAAGACGCCCTACAAATTCTGGAATAAGTCCGTACTTCACAAGATCTTCAGGTTCCACCCCTTGAAGAGTCTTGCCTACGTTCTGGTCATCTTCAGACGATCTAACCTCAGCAGTAAACCCGATACCGCTTTTATCGGACCTATCCCTTATAATTTTATCTAAGCCGGCAAATGCTCCACCACATATAAAAAGAATGTTTGCGGTATCGACCTGAAGAAATTCTTGCTGGGGATGCTTTCGACCACCCTGCGGCGGGACCGACGCAACCGTGCCCTCAATTAGTTTTAGTAAAGCCTGCTGAACCCCTTCACCCGAAACATCACGTGTAATAGAAGGGTTATCAGATTTACGAGAAATTTTATCGATCTCATCTATGTAAACTATACCAATTTGCGCTTTTTCTACATCGTAATCGCACTTTTGAAGCAACTTTTGGATAATATTTTCAACATCTTCACCAACATAACCAGCCTCGGTAAGCGTTGTTGCGTCAGCAATGGTGAATGGAACATCGAGGAGCCGTGCTAGTGTCTCGGCTAGCAAAGTCTTACCTGTCCCAGTAGGCCCAACCATGAGAATGTTACTTTTACCAAGCTCTACATCGTCAGCAGTTTTTTCATAATTGAGTCTCTTATAGTGATTGTAAACTGCAACAGATAGGACTTTTTTTGCGCTATCTTGACCAATCACATATTGGTCGAGCGTGTTTTTGATCTCCTCCGGGATTGGCAACTTGCGTTGGTTCGAGTCTGTTTCTTTACCCTGAACCTCTTCTCGAATTATGTCGTTACACAAGTCCACGCATTCATCACAGACAAAAACTGATGGGCCCGCGATCAACTTCCTAACTTCGTGCTGGCTCTTTCCGCAGAAAGAACAATACAAAAGCTTCCCGTTGTCGTCCCCTTTGTCATATTTATCGTCGGACATGGATTTAAGCTACCCTGAGTTTAACACCTTTATCTTTCAACGATTCCAATTTAACTACCAATGTTACTCAATTAACGTTTCTTGAGATCAGATTGGTTTTCCCTTCACTGATATTNGANCTGAGTNGAATATATAACTTTATGANANTAAAACACTCTACTTGGTATNGTCGTCNACTGTATTATCTACTCTTTGCTGAATTACTTTATCAACTAAACCATAATCGCGAGCTTCGTCTGCCCCCATAAACCGGTCTCTTTCAGTGTCTTTAGCTATCACGTCNACATCTTTATCGGCATTTAATGCGAGTATTTTATTAAGTTTAGCTCTTAACTCTATAATTTCATTAGCCTGAATCTCAATATCTGAGGCTTGTCCTTGAGCGCCTCCGCTGGGCTGATGAATCATTACGCGAGAATGGGGTAAAGCCATCCGTTTACCTTTTTTCCCTCCGGCTAACAAAAATGCGCCCATACTTGCTGCCTGACCAATACACATGGTGCTCACATCAGGCTTTATAAACTGCATTGTGTCATAGATAGATAACCCTGCGGTAACAGACCCGCCGGGGGAATTTATGTAGAGGTGTATGTCTTTGTCTGGGTTCTCAGACTCCAGAAAAAGTAACTGCGCTACAATTAGATTTGCCATATGATCTTCAATAGCACCTGTCAGAAAGATAACTCTGTCTTTGAGGAGTCTTGAATATATATCGTAAGATCTTTCTCCCCGCGAAGTCTGTTCAACAACGACGGGAACGAGCGCTCCTTCGGGTTTTATAAATTTTTCCATATTAACTGAAATTCTCAATTTGAAGTTCGTTGAAAACGCAGATTTAAGTGCACCGGTCACTTAAGTTAATTGCTCTGCTTTTAACTTTCCGTTGTCTGATCCTCTGGTTTTATAGCGTCCTGATAACCCATTTTCTTTTCGGTCACTTTAGCTTCTGCCAAAATGAAATCAAAAATCTCGTCCTCAACAACTTGCGACTCGATGACAGATAATTGCTCTTTGTTTCCATAATACCAATTTATAACATCATCTGGGGATTCATAAGTAGAAGCAAGTTCTTCAACTGACTCTCTCACCTTCGCCGGATCGGCTTTGAGTTTTTGCTCCTCCATGATTTCACCCATTAGAAGACCAAGGACAACTCTTTTCTCTGCCTGCTTACTGAACAAATCATCAGGTAATAGAGAGGGGTCTGGGCTGGCACTACCCCCCATTTGTTGGATCGCTTGGGACTTTAAATTGGCTATCTCAGTTTCAACNAAAGNTTTTGGGATGGAGANATCAGANCTTTCCACAAGAGCATTCATAACTGAATTCTTNATNTTATTNCGTGTTGCAGTCTTTAACTCCCTTTCCATGTTATTNGATATTTCTTCACGGAAAGCTAACTCATTACCATCCTCTATACCAAAACTTTTAAAAAATTCCTCGTCAACTTCAGGCAGTTTTTCCTCTTTAACTGAGTTTAATGTGATTTCAAACTCTACCTCTGCACCAGCGAGATCAGAGTTGTGGTAGTTATCTGGAAATACAAGATCTAGAGAAAATGACTCTCCCGATTTTTTCCCAATAATGCCAGCTTCAAACCCAGGAATCATTTGATCAGACCCAAGCAGCAAATTCGTTCCCTTTGCAGCCCCACCCTCGAANGCTTCCCCGTCTCTTTTCCCTAAGTAATCNATGTTTACCAAGTCTTTGTTTTTAGCCTTNCGAGATANATCAATCCAATCTTTTTTCTGTTCTCGGAGGGTCTCTACCATCTGGTCAATATCTTTATCTTCAACATCAGCTATCGGTTTTTCTACGGTTATTTTTTTAAAATCAGGCAGTTTAACATCTGGGTAAACTTCAAATATGGCTACGAANTTAAGGTCTTGACCTTCGTCTGTGTCTACGGGTTCTATTTTTGGCTGTCCTGCAGGCTTCAGCTTCTCCTGCGTTACCGCATCATAAAAGGACTGACTCATCAATTCCCCGATTACCTCGCCTCTCACACCTTTGCCAAATCGTTTTTTAACTACATTAAATGGAACTTTGCCCTGTCTAAAGCCATTAAGCCTGACAGTTTTTGCGGCTTCCCTTAAACGNGAATCAACATCAGTCTCGATTCTTTCACNAGGAANTGCCACAGTCATTTTCCGCTCTAACCCTTCTGTTTCTTCAACTGAAACCTGCATGTAAACCTCTTTAAATCCTGATCAANACCACTATCTCANAGTTTTTGAACCACTCCAAGATCCGCTTGCAGAGAAACGGCATTACCCTTTTTGTGGTATAATTTTATTAAATTCAGTAAGTTAATCAAAATACGATCGCNAAACGAGGNGCGAGATTTTCCCATATCGAAGCCCCTACTGTAAACTCCGACACCCAAGATTCCTAGAGTGCCTAAGGAACTTCATACGATAAAACTTAAGTGACAAACTTTTTTTAACGATGATTATAGACGTAATTAANAAATCTCACGACTTACACTTTTGGCAAAAATGAGCNTGTCAAGAAATCAGTCTATCGGNCTTATATTAGCGGGAGGTAAGGGCTCACGGATGGGCTTTAAAGATAAGCCCTTTCTCCGAATAGGGGGAAGAACCATAGCCCAGTGGATTTTGTCTCAATCAGAAATATACATTGACGAGTTTTTATTTAGCTTAAAGCAAAACCACATGAAGTATCACCAATTTGGGCATCCAATCGTTTGCGATATTTCAGAGCATTCAACCGGACCTCTAATCGGTATCTATAGCGCTATGGAGTTTTTGTATCAGCAAAGAAGTCAGAATGAGTCCACTTATATTCTAACTTTTCCGGGAGATGTACCTTTTTTTCCTGAAGCATTGATTCCCACGTTAATGCACCAAATCGAAGAAAATGCGCTGGATGTGGTTGTTGCAAGATCTGAGCAGCACTTACAACCGCTTTTTGCAGCATGGGCCCTGTCTGCAAGGGAAAAAGTGAAAAAATTTATAGACAAGGGATTTGTCGGGCCTCGGCAAATACTGTCTCACCTTAATTACAAAGTGGTATTTTTTGAGACTCAGTCCGAGCTAGAATTTTTAAATATAAACACTGAACAAGATCTTAAAACTGCTCAATATTTAACCACTAATCCACTATAAAAATTAAATGCAAAATATTTTTTGACTTTAAATGACTACCTTATTTCATTGATTCTTTTAGTTAAAGTCGAAATCCTTATGTTTTCAAAAACTACACTAAATCCATGAATTTATTGTAAATTTTGTACCCTCATTATTCATACTCATATATTGAGATTTTTTATAATGGCACGCAATTTGCGCCCTTTAATTTGACCCCCAGTAGAATTATGGTAATTTGACTCACTAGCTTGAGGTAGGACATCTTCAATTCGCAAAGACCTTATTGAAAAGACTTAGCTCAAGCTAGTGAAGACCATTTACAGGTAAAAATCATGATAGAAAATCTGAACCCCAAAGGCATTTCAAGCGAACCTACGTATAACCATGATGAGACCCGAATTTTTACGAGACAGAACGTCTGGTATTATACCTGCCCAAACGGTGATAACGTTGGCCCATTCAGATACCGCTCCGAGGCAAAATCAAGCCTAGATAAGTTTCTTGAACAATTAAAAAGCAGGTTATAACAAACCGAAAGTATCTCAATTCTCTTTAAAATCCAAAGAGACAGAATTTATACAATATCGAAGTCCTGTCGTTTCACGCGGCCCATCGTCAAATACGTGCCCTAAATGCGATTTGCACGCACTACAAATAACCTCTACCCGAATCATACCGAGAGAACGGTCTTCGACTTCCGTGATTGTCTCCGGCCTAATTGGCTCATAAAAGCTTGGCCACCCTGAACCTGAATCATATTTTGCCTTGGATAAAAAAAGATCTTGTCCGCATGCGCCACACACGTAGATGCCAACACCTTTATGGTTTAAGTAGTTGCCAGTAAAGGCTCTCTCGGTTCCCTTTTCCCTTAAAACGGAGTACTTTGACTCACCAAGCAACTGCCTCCACTCAGAGTCGGTTCTATTAATTTCTTTAACGACTTCTATGTCGTCCACAATCACCCCCTTCAGAGACACTCTTTTGTGCTTACCTCAGCAATACTGTACTATAATTTTGAGGTAATTATAATATTGTCAGTATCATAACAATTAAGAAATATTCACTTCCGATATTTTCCCACAAAGTCTCAGAACTACGAGATAGTTATCTATGTTAAAGCAAATAACACAATCAAAGAAGCTGAATGATGTTTGTTATGATATTCGCGGGCCTGTCCTAGAAAAAGCTAATGCGTTGCAAAATGAAGGTCATAAAATATTAAAGCTCAATATCGGTAACCCGGCACCTTTTGGGTTCGAGGCCTCAGACGAAATCATTTCTAATGTTCGAAATCACCTTGCTGAAGCGCAAGGCTATATTGACTCTCAAGGATTACTTGAAGCACGGCAGGCAATAATGGAAGAATGCTTAGCGCAAGGAATAAGCGATGTTAATGTTGATGATATTTTTGTTGGAAATGGTGTCAGTGAACTAATTTCCATGTCTATGCAAGCCCTCTTAAATGATGGGGATGAAGTTCTGATTCCTTCGCCCGATTATCCCCTGTGGACAGCATCGGTAACTCTGAGCGGCGGAAAGCCAGTACATTATCTCTGCGATGAGCACGCTGATTGGTATCCTTCGATTTCCGATATCAAAGCAAAACTTAACGATAGGACGCGAGCAATAATAATCATCAATCCGAATAATCCAACCGGCGCAGTTTACGACAAACAAATACTGATTGAGTTAATAGAAGTAGCAAGAGCAAACAACTTAATAATTTTTTCTGATGAGATCTACGGAAAGATTACCTTTGATAACACGCCTTTCATTCCAGTTGCAGCTCTAAGCGAAGATGTCTTTACTGTAAGTTTTAGTGGATTAAGTAAAACTTATAAATTAGCGGGTTTTAGATGCGGCTGGATGGTGATGTCAGGACCTAAACATTTAGCTTTAAACTACATCGAGGGGTTAAATATTTTATCTAACATGCGTTTATGCTCAAACGTTCTTGCTCAATTTGCTGTAGAACCCGCCTTGAGAAATGATTCATTGAGCCAGCAACTGACGCTGCCGAATGGTAGGCTAGAAAGCCAACGAAATATTACCTGGAATGCACTGAATAATATTCCAGGCATCAGCTGCGTCAAGCCGGGGGGAGCATTTTACCTCTTCCCTAGATTAGACCCTAAGTTCTACAACATCGATAATGATGAAGATTTAATTCTCGATGTACTTTCTTCTGAAAAAATTCTGCTAGTTCAGGGAAGTGCCTTCAACATACCGGACAATCACCACTTCCGAATCGTATTTTTACCATCCGCCGATCAATTATCTGATGCTTTAGTGAGAATTGGTGGGGTGCTTGAAAAATATCATTCTCTCTAGCTTTTAAAACCTGCGGCAAACAAAAATTCAGTCTCCTTCTGACCTAGCTTTTTGGGTGCAACATATTCACAAAATTCATACCGGCCGCTAAGTTTTAGTCTCAACGTATCAAAAATAGAAGCTCTATCCTTTTTCTCAGAGTTTCTGAGCAAGCTTTTGAATTCCGAACTAAAATCCATTATGGGTAAAACCTGATTAATCGCATCCGAGAATTTAATAGAATCTCTCCTTACAGGTATGTTTTCTAACTTCAAATGTGGGCTTGCCACCTCACTGAAATCAAAATTAAAACAACGGCAAAATTCTTTAAAGATTTTAATGGAAGCGGTCTTTTTTGCTTTTCCACTGTAGCCCGCAATATGGGGTGTTGCAATAAAAGATTTTTCTACCAACTGTTGATTGCAAAAGGGCTCCCCACTCCAAACATCGATAACTGATATCAATTGAGAATTTTGATTCAAGGAATCCAACAAGCTTTCCTCATCAACAACTCCGCCCCTCGAGGTATTAATCAGAACAGTCTTATCAGATAGTGAGTTCAAAAAGGTTTTATCAATTAGATTTTTTGTCGGATATTTTCCAGATGTCGTAAGCGGCACATGAACAGATATAACATCGCAACTACTTAGATGTTGCAATGGTTCATACGATACAGATTCGAAAAATTCAGTATCTTTATCTTTTTGAGGTGGATCACAAATTAGCGTTTCCCAGTTAAGCGCCTTAATTTTTCCTGAAAGCTTACTTCCTATAGAACCGTTTCCGATGATTCCAAACTTCAATATATGTCCAGCGCTTATTTTATCTCCAAATATAGTCGCTACAGCGGACAAACAATAATCGCTCACAGCATTTGCATTGCAGCCCTTTGCGTCTGCAAAATAGATACCCCTCTTCGTCAATTCATCAACAGATATATGATCAATTCCGCTTGTCGCTGTACCAACAAATTTCAAAGAAGTATTAGTCAGCAAATTTTTTGAAACTTCAGTCGTAGATCGCACAACAAGAGCATCAACACCTACTAGATTCTCATTCTTGATATCTCTTCCTGAAATTAAACTCAAATCTCCAAAGGGCGAAAATAGCTCCTTTACCAAGGGCAAATTTTTATCAGCAAGTATTTTCATGTTTAATTATTAATCCTGAGTATTCTGCCGATTTAAATCCGTAATCATACTTTGCAATCTTTTTTGATCAGATTCTCGAAATTTGTATTTATTAAGAAATAAAGAAAAAGCCGATCTGTCAATCCCTCTTAGACTTAACTTATTAAGAGAAATCGAAGTAAAGCTTTCATTTTCATCATCAACATTGCATGCGATAGTAGCAAGGCTTTTACTAAGAAAAGCAGCCTCCTTGTTTTCACGTAAAGTATTCATCAAATTTAAAGAACCGCGTATCTTTAGTTTGGACACCTCATCTATATTCCTATATATCTCTTCAAGACTATCGAATTCCTGTAGCAAAATTTTAGCTTTGACAGGACCAACTCCTGGAACACCGCTAATACAGTCTACTGCATCCCCAACCAACCCTAGGTAATCGGAAAATTGATTAGGGGATATTCCAAATTCATTAAGGATGTCGTCCGAGTAACGGCGTTTGTTCGCGCTAAAATCCCAAAGGCAATCCTGTTCTGTAGTCAGTAATTGAGCAAGGTCTTTATCTTTAGTCAGAATTTGAATTGAAGTGTTAGGCGTGCTTAATCTGATCTTAGTGGCTAGCGTACCTATAATATCATCGGCTTCATAGACCTTACTCGAAAACGTCGACACACCCAGTAGTGAAGAAACTTCAAGACAGCCTGCAAGCTGCATTCCAAGATTCTCATCTGGTAACTCTCGATTAGACTTATAATCTGAGCTAATTTTATGACGAAAACCAGTAAACAAACTTTCATCATGAGCAGCTGCAATGAACCTTGGTTGGATACGCCTAATTAACTGAATTAGAAATTGTGTGAATCCAAATAATGCACTCAAATCTTCGCCCTTTTCGTTCGAGCAAACGATATAAGGCGAGAAGTGAGCTTGAAATATGTATATCGACGCATCGATGAAAAAAACTAACAGTTCTGAGTCAACCTCATCTCTGTTTTTCATTAGAATCTTTCTTTTGAATCAAATAGACATACTCACCCGAATCCTCTACCGCGGAAACTAGCTCATGTCCTAAAAACAGACAAAATTTTGGCACGTCACGCTGCGTTGATGGATCTGTTGCGATAAGTCGCAAAAGAGAACCTGCAGCTATATCTCTAATCTTATTATGGAGCAACATTACAGGTTCTGGGCAGTACAATCCCCTGGCATCCAAGTCAATTTGATCCTCATCTGAATCCTTTTTGTTTGATGTCATAAATTGAAACCATTTCCTGTCAGGAGCTAATCTACTTTAACCAAATTACAAGATGAAGTTTCCGAATCAAACATCAGTTTGATCTCTCCATTTAACAACTGAGATTTAACTTTTTCTACCTTTTCGTCAAGGGTATATTCTCTATGCCCGTAATCGGTACCCTCCCTTGATATAAATTCTTCAATAATTGCTAATAAAGTTTGTTCGGGCACTTGGTTATGCGGAATTTCCATCTAAATCCCATATATTTTTTAGGCAAATCACATTAATAGTCTTAAGATAAGCTTAAGACACTTCTAATAAATCTATGCTTTTCACCATTTGTTTTGAACTCTCTAATCCAGCAAACGGGTAAAGCGAAACATCCGCTAATTGTGAAATCGAAACGTTACAGATACTTCTAAAAATTGATTCCACTCTACCTGGAAATTCTTTGTCCCATTGTCTTAACATCTGCTTAATAACTTGACGCTGAAGATTATTTTGGCTCCCACACAGATCGCATGGAATGATGGGAAACTT
This sequence comes from Gammaproteobacteria bacterium, assembly GCA_002727755.1. Classification (GTDB taxonomy): domain Bacteria; phylum Pseudomonadota; class Gammaproteobacteria; order Pseudomonadales; family Pseudohongiellaceae; genus UBA9145. The sequence continues at coordinate 9,362 of PBXX01000034.1, forward strand.
CATGAGTTCTGAAAATTTCTCCAACTCGGATTCTTTGCAATAGGCTAACGGCCTGATAATTATATTTCGTTTATCATCACTCAGGAGTTTAGGCGGCATCGCCTTTAACTTACCTCCATGAAACATATTAAGGAATAATGTTTCTACGATATCATCTCTATGGTGACCCAAGGCGATTTTATCGGCTCCTATCTCATCAGCGAAGTTATAGAGAATCCCCCTTCTCAACCTTGAGCAAAGACCACANTATGTTTTACCGCTTGGTATTTTTTCTNTAACGATNGAGTATGTATCCCGCTCCAATACGGTATACGTAACTCCTAAATTTTCAAGATGCTTGGGTAAGATTTCCCCAGGAAATCCGGGCTGCTTCTGATCTAGATTAACAGCATGAATCTCAAAGCTAATCGGGGCATGCTTTTTAAGACTGAGTAAAACATCCAGCAGTGCATAGGAATCTTTACCACCTGACACACATACCATCACTAAATCACCATCCGCTATCATACTAAAGTCCGAGATAGCATGACCAACATCGCGGCGGATATTTTTTCGGCATCGATTTAATTTAATTGTTTCTTTGACGCCCATAATGTTAAGAGACACTACACACGTTCTATGACCGTAGCAATTCCCTGGCCCAACCCGATACACATTGTAGCTAGACCCAAGACAACATCTTGAGATTCCATATTATTAAGGAGTGTCGTTACGATTCGCGTTCCAGAGCAACCGAGAGGATGTCCAAGAGCAATAGCGCCTCCTCTTAAGTTTACCTTTTCGTCAATCGAGTCCATAAGTTCTAGATCCTTGAGAACGGGCAGGGACTGAGCAGCGAAAGCCTCGTTTAGTTCAACACAATCAATATCCTTTATCGATAATCCAGCCTTTTTAAGGGCCTTTTTTGAAGCTGGCACCGGACCATAGCCCATAATTGATGGATCAACTCCTGCATAAGCCATGGATCTAACACGAGCGCGTATTCTCAAATTCAAAGATTCAGCTCTTTCTTGAGACATAATTAACATGGCAGACGCCCCATCCGAAATTTGAGATGAAGTTCCTGCTGTAACCGTGCCATTCTTTGGGTCAAAAACGGGTCTTAATTGCGCTAGACCCTCTTGAGAAGTTTCTGGTCTTATTGTCTCATCTTCCTCCATTAGGTATTTCGATCCATCCTCCCTATGTCCCTCGATTGCTACTATTTCATTATGATAATCGCCATTATTTCTCGCTTTATTTGCTAAAGCATGCGAGCGCACCGCAAAATTTTCTTGTTCTATTCGTGAGATACTATGCATTTTGGAGAGCACTTCTGCAGTAACTCCCATCATCCAGGATGCCTTGGCGATATATTTTGAACTCTTAGGATTGGGATCGACGCCATGAGTCATCCCGACATGTCCCATATGCTCCACCCCACCCACAATAAATTGATCACCGTTGTTGCTTTGAATTGCTGTGGCGGCAGTATGCAATGCTGACATCGAGGAGCCACATAACCTGTTAACGGTTTGAGCACAGGTAGTAGCGGGCAGGACTGACATTAAAGCCGCATTTCTGCCAACATTCCAGCCCTGCTCGAGAGTCTGATTGACACAACCCCAAATTACATCTTCCGTAGCGGCAGGATCAACACCGGTAGTTCTCTCGAAAAGCGCATCAATCAACCGTGCCGACAATTCTTCGGCGCGCACATTTCTAAATGATCCATTTTTTGATCTTCCCATTGGGGTCCTTACACCATCTACGATCACTGCATCTCTTCCATTACTACTCATCTTTATATTCATCCTAATAATTAATAGTANGTTTCATTCGCTTTTGCCTTATCTTGAATAGACTGCGCAGGCCTATACAAATCACCAAGCTNATTGTATTTCTCTGCTATCTNACAAAATTTAGACAATCCAAAACTATCTAAATAACGCAATGCCCCTCCTCTAAAAGCTGGAAATCCGAGGCCGAGCACAAGCCCCATGTCAGCCTCAATAGGACTCTCAACTATTCCATCCTCAATACAAAGAGCGGTTTCTATGCACATTGGTATCATCATCCGCTCGATAATTTCAGCATCGGTGAATTCACGGCTGTTACCCTGCACTGACGCAATAATTCCAGAAATCTCGTCATTAACTAATTTCTTTGGTTTGCCTTTCTTNTCCTTCTCATAACGGTAGAATCCTTTACCAGTTTTCTGACCAAAATTCTTACCTTGATAGAGTTTATCTATAGCACTTTCAAAATCTAACTTCATTCTNGGAAAACCATCAGCCATTACGCCTTGGCAATGAACTGCCGTATCCACACCAATCACATCCAATAAATAAGCCGGACCCATTGGCCACCCGAAATCTTCCATGGCTTTATCGATTTGATAAAAGCTTGCCCCATCATGTATTAATCTAGAAAAAGCGCCAAAATAAGGAAAAAGTATTCTATTAACCAAAAAACCAGGGCAATTGTTAACCACGATTGGTGTTTTACCCATTTTCTTGGCATAGGCCACTGTCTTAGCAACGGTCTCATTTGAAGTTTTAGCTCCACGAATCACTTCTACGAGGGGCATTACCGGTACGGGGTTGAAAAAATGCATACCACAAAAATTTTCCGGCCTTTGCAACGCCTCGGAGAGCTCATCNATNGAAATTGTTGAGGTATTAGACGCTATCGTTGACGTTGATGGTAAAAGATTTTCTAGCTCCGAAAGCACCGTCTTTTTAATCCCTACATTTTCAACAATGGCTTCAATTATTATATCGACCTCATCAAAACCCTTATAATCCAAGACAGGGCTTATATCNCTCAGAGTGGAGACTACNTTTTCTGCGTNGATTTTGCCTTTTAAGCGCCTTTTATTNAGTANCTTACTAGCTTCATTCATCCCTAAATNAAGACCCTCTTTAGCGATGTCTTTCATCAGGATAGGTGTTCCCTTCAAGGCAGATTGATAAGCAATACCGCCCCCCATGATGCCCGCACCAAGGACACCAGCTTTATTTACTTCAGGTGCATTTTTAATAAATTTCTTCGCTTTNGAGTTCANAAACTGATCATTTAGGAACATTTGAACAAGATTTTTTGCAACCTCTGTTTTTGCAAGCTTCANAAACCCTGCATGCTCGATTTTAAGCGCCGCCTCNCTACTNGAAGATGCTGCTTTTTGCATANCCTTCACCGCTGTTATGGGGGCTGGNTAATTTTTCCCAGCTTGAGCAGCAATCAGCCCCAAAGCAGTTTCAAAGGCAACGTTTAACTCTATNGGCGATAGTGTCAAAGGTGATTTTTTTTGCTCNCGCACTCGCTGATAGTCGATTTTNCCGTCTACGCTCTGCNTGATTAAATCTTCACAAGCAGNAATTAAATTTTCTTGACCNACAATCGCATCAATNGCTCCCTCCGCNAACGCTTGATTGGCTTTAAAATGTGAACCAGTTCCTATCCATTGGTTAGCNTTATCTGCACCAATCAGCCTAGGCAATCTTACGGTNCCNCCNAAACCAGGCAAAATACCAAGCTTTACTTCAGGAAAACCTACGACAGAAACATCAGTCCCCACACGAAAGTCAGTGGCCAGTGCGAGTTCAAAACCTCCTCCCAGAGCCATCCCATTNACAGCAGATACAGTCGGATAAGGAAGATCTTCGATATCATTAAATATCTGATTACCGCGCACTANCCAATCTTCTATTGTCTCCTCAGCCTCGGCAAACATTCCAGTGAACTCAGTAATGTCAGCACCCACTATAAATGCTGGCTTAGCACTTGAAAAAATTAAACCAACCGCGTCGGTTTTCTTTAAAACATNAACTGCTTCTCCCAACTCCTTNAAAGTTTTCTCATTGAATTTATTCACCGAAGAGTCGTCGAGATCAAAGGTTAGGTTCACTATACCCGAAGACAGTAAAGANGCATTAAGCGCAGTGCCTGAATAGATCATTTTATTTCTTCCAAATCAAAAATTACTTGTGCCCNNTGCNTATTATACCGCTCACTCGAAAAATTAATAAACCTCAGCTAAAATCNAGCTTAAATAAGGTTTATAACTATATAAATCTCAGCCTTTAGGGAGCCCTAAAATGCGAGCATTTCTTGGGATTGCTTCTTTCATATTCTTTGTGAATTTGACTGACGCAGCGAATGATATTGACAGTCATGGGGTTATCCTTGTTTATCACCATGTATCAACTGACACTCCTCCCTCAACCAGCATATCTCCCGAAGANTTTGAGAAGCATCTACACTACTTAAAGGAAAATAATTTCAACGTTATAGCGCTAAATCAGATGGTAGAGACCCTAAAAGCTGGTGAACAGCTACCAGATAAAGCCGTGGCGATAACCTTTGATGATGGCTACATTTCGATTTATGACACGGCATTCCCGATGCTTCAGTCTTATGGATTCCCATTTACCTTATTTTTAAGCACTGGCCCAATAGACAGACAACAGCAGAATTTCATAAATTGGGAGCAGATAAAGGAGATGTCGAGTGCCGGCGTCATTATCGCCAATCACATGGTTGAGCACCCTTATATGCTAGCTAAGGGCCAAGACGAGTCAGAGCTCGAATGGATTAATCGCCTTGAAAAAGAGTTATTAAAGGCAGAGTTGAGAATTGAACAACAAACCGGACAGTCCCATCGGTATCTTGCCTACCCTTTTGGGGAATTTAATACTGAAATAAAAAATATGCTTGAAGCAAATGACTTTATCGGTCTCGCACAAAACTCAGGAGCAGTTGGGGTTAACTCTGACTTTCTAGCAATACCGCGATTTCCTTTAGCATCCATTTATGCAAATCTTGATACAGCAAAAATTAAGTTAGATTCCAAAGCCTTCAATGTTGATCTAATACAACCGCTATCTCCCGTTACGCAGGATCGAAACCCGCCTGTTACACTCAAATTTAACGACGGTAATTATAATTTGTCTCAAATTGGATGCTTCGCAAATAGCAAACCCTTACCAATGACCTGGATTGATAAAAGTCAGGGATTATTGAAGATAGAGCCCAATGAGAGTTACTCAGGAAGACGTTGGAGATACCTTTGCACAGCACCAGTCCCCGACGAAAACCGCTTCTATTGGTTCTCTGTTCAATGGATCAAGCCTGATTAGGCGGGACATCTCTCTCTCTAAGATCGTTCTGAATGATGATTCTTTGTATCTCATCAACGTAACCGGCTCCACGTTGCGAATATCTTCCAAGCCCTATAGACAGAGACATTGGATCTAACTTGAGGCCACGCGCTCTCATTTTGAATCGCAGGTCTCTGAGATACGCATACGAATCATGAGTGTTAATGTTTAAAAAATAAGACTCAACCGATTTTTCTACAGTATCGAAATANCTNACCTCATGTGTNGCACCAGAAATTCGTCTTGATGGCACGATGCCACAGCCTTCCTCGTAACACCACTGGCCAAAAACATTATTCCCTTCAATTGTGAATCGCGAAGTCCCCCAAGCCGATTCATTCGCAGCCTGCGCTAAAGCCATAGAAACAGGAATCAAATCGACCCGCAGCAAAAGCTCATCAATCATAGCTGCAATGGTCATACCTTCATGNTCGATACGATANGTCTCGCTTAGANTTGCAACCTCAGCAGTTTCTTTTANGCTCGGAGTTCCTCTCTCAATATTTTCTCGAATTTCGANCAGCCTAGAGCGNAGAATCATGATTTCTTGATTTTCAGCATCTAAAAAACNTTGCATNTAATCCAAAAACTGTCGCTTCTTGTCATCTACATTAACGATNTTGGTGAAATCTGGAAATACAGTNACCGGATTCTGAGGAANAGGTTTTATAACCGACGGGGCAGNGGGATTNGATGAATATTGGGAAATAACTATCAATGCGAANATGATTATCGGTGACAACACTATAGCAAAAGTGTATTTGTGAAATCCGCCAAAAAATCGCTCAATTTTTAAAAATTCACGAATGTCCAATCATTTAGCCTTTTCGCATAATTTTTAGCAAACACAAAGTATGTTATCAGAAACAATTCTAAGTAGATAATTAATTCAAATAAGCATNGACCTATAATTAAGCCCTTTCATCTATTTTACTACCACCAAGGCAAGCCGGAGAATTTTGCGGGCTTGCTTCTTTGCTTGACCATTCATCAGCAGTAAATAGATGTAATGCTAGGGCATGAACTCCATTCGATAATTCTTCAGAGAGCAGTTTATATACGGCTTGGTGACGCTTAACTCTTGTAAGGTTCGAAAAATAATCAGAGACNATTGTCAAATTAAAATGAGATTCTGTAGCGGGCCCACTGTGNAAATGGCTTTCATTCTGCACANACACATTTTCAGTCCGAAATGCTGTTTTAACTTTCTTTTCTATAGTAGCTTCGACGGACATTGCAGTATAAGAATATAACACTCTAAGAAGATCGCTATTGAGAGTATACTATATCTTCGGAAGCTCATAATCATTTATACAATTTCTTTGAATTCCAAATTTCNTAGCGAGGCTAAAAGCACACGATGGTTATTTCTTGGTACCCAGGTCACATGCGANCAGCAAGCCGAGAACTTAAACGCATTGTGAAAGAATCACAGGCCATTATTGAACTTGTGGATGCTAGAGCCCCTGAGAGTAGTTCAAACCCTATGCTTAAGGCATTAACTGATGACTTACCAAAAATCACCGTACTGACTAAAGGCGATCTCGCTAATCAAGATACAACAATCTGTTGGAAGAAATTTATTGAAGAAACTTCCAAAACTAGATGTTTAGTCAGTGATTACGATAATCCAATCAACACCCGTAATCTACTAAAAGAAATAAATTCAATATTGAGCAAACGACTGAGTGCTAATAAGCAAAGACAAATTATTATCGCCGGAGTCCCAAACGTCGGCAAATCCACACTACTAAATTCATTGATTGGGCGGAAGGTAGCCAACACAGGAAATGAGCCAGCAATCACTCGCACGCAACAACGAATAAAATTAGAGCAAGGTTGGTATTTGGTCGACACACCGGGTTTACTATGGCCAAAACTTGAAAATCAAGATAATGCCAGAATACTGGCGTGTCTCGGTACTATTAGAAATACGGCTGTCGATATTGAAGAAATCGGGTGGTTTCTCGCGGAAACTCTGAGGCGGGAATATCCAAATGTTCTTAAAATACGTTACGATATAAATGAAATCCCTGAATCCATGGAAATCTTATATGAGAGCGTTGCTCAAAAAACAGGATCTTTGTTAAAAAAAGGGCAGCCCGATTATCGCAAGGTATCTCAAGTTCTTTTGAATGATTTTCGTTCAGGAAGACTAGGAAGACTCAGTTTAGAGCGCCCCCAACAGACACCATAATTTTCAACTAAAGCACTAGAGACTTATTTTTCAAAATGAAACAACCTGAATCTATCGCAACAAAGCATGCCATCAACACCGTTGTCCATCCCGCTTTCTCGCTTCTAGAAGAAACTCACATTTCATCGCTGAACTTGAACATCGAAAAATATGAACATAAAGAAACCGGGGCCTTACACTACCACCTTGCCAGTGAAAACGAAGAAAATGTCTTTTTAGTCGCATTTCGGACAGTTCCGATGGACTCGACTGGAGTAGCTCATATTCTAGAGCATACTGCACTTTGTGGCAGTGAACGCTATCCGGTGAGAGATCCTTTTTTTATGATGATACGCCGTTCGCTAAATACATTCATGAATGCGATGACGAGCAGCGACTGGACAGCATACCCATTCGCCTCAAAGAACAAGAAAGACTTTAACAATTTGCTTAAAGTTTATTTAGACTCTGCTTTTTTCTCTCGAATCGACCACCTCGACTTTCTTCAAGAAGGTCATCGGTTGGAATTTGAAGAACCGAACAACCCAAAATCGTCGTTGCAATTCAAGGGTGTTGTCTATAATGAAATGAAAGGTGCCATGAGCTCCACAAGTAATGTTTTATGGCAAACACTCAACAAATATCTCTATCCAACAACTACCTATCACTACAACAGTGGCGGGGAGCCAGAGCATATTCCTGATTTAAGTTATAGCGACTTACTCTCATTCTATAAGTCGCATTATCATCCAAGCAATAGTGTAATTATGACTTTTGGTGATACCCCGGCGATCGACCATCAAACCGAATTTGAGAGTCTAGCGCTATCCCGCTTTTCCAGACTTGACTCGGACATAAAGGTAGGATTCGAAAANCGTTACCTTAGCCCTATTCGAGCAGAAGAGTTCTATCCGAGCGAGAAGGATNGCCCNAACAACACACATATAGTCATAGGTTGGCTTCTTGGTAGTAGCGTACANATCAAAGATTTGTTTAAAGCTCAGTTACTGGCAAATGTGCTTTTAGATCATAGCGGCAGCCCCTTGCTCAAGAAATTAGAGACTACCGATCTAGGAAGTTCTCCTTCACCCATATGCGGCCTNGATGACGGCAACAAGGAGATGAGTTTTATGGTCGGGCTNGAAGGCTGCCTAGAAGAAGACAGTCTGAGNGTGGAAGGTTTTATTCTTGANAGCCTCAATGAATTTGTTGATCAAGGCATTCCCCACGAGCAGGTAGAGGCGGCACTTCACCAGCTCGAACTTAACCAACGCGAAATTTCAGGAGATAGCTATCCTTATGGTCTGCAATTATTGATGTCAGGNCTGTCTGTAGCTCTGCACAATGGCGACCCAGCAAAAGTTTTGGACATTGACCCCATATTGATGGAATTGAGAGAAGCGGCCAAGAACGAAACTTTTATACCAAACTTAATAAAAGAACTTTTAATAGAAAATCAGCACAGGGTAACTTTAACACTGAGACCAGATCCTGACTTGGCAACAAAGAAAGTTAAGGCTGAGGAGTCAATTCTTAGTGATATAAAGAAAAATCTCTCAAGTGATCAAGTCAAACAAATTGTAAGTCAGGCAAAAGATTTATCTGAAAGGCAAGCAGAGCAGGATAACCCAGATGTACTGCCCAAAGTCACACTAGAAGATGTACCACTAAACATTTCTGAACCAACCCCGACAGAGAGTGCTTTATCAAAATCTGGAATCGCTCATACCTTTTTCGGCCAACCAACGAACGGATTGGCATATCAACAGATAGTAATTGAATTGCCTGAATTGCCCAATGAGCTGCTAGAAATATTGCCACTTTTTACCTCTTGCTTGCCTGAATTCGGTATCGGTCAGCAAGATTATGAGGCCGTACAAACGTGGCAATCGAGAATTTCGGGAGGCGTTAATTGCTTTAGTAGCATCAGAAGCGGTTTAAGCAATGAGCAAGAATCTAAGTCATTTATTTCTCTGTCCTCAAAGGCTCTGGCGAAAAATCACTCTGAATTGTCGAATCTGTTATATCAGACTATAGCTCATGTCAGATTTGATGAGTCAGATAGGCTGGCCGACTTAATCGAACAAATTTGCTCAAGAAAGGAAAATAGCATAACTGGTCAAGGGCACTCCCTCGCGATGAGCTTAGCTTCAAGTGGCTTCAGCCCTGCCGCCAAACTTATGCATGAATTTAACGGTTTAGAAGGAATCAAACGCCTCAAATTCATTAGAAAACAGATCTCTGAAGAAAGATTCTCAGAAGGATTGCTTGATAAGTTCAAACAGCTACATGAGATTCTCATCAAAAATCCTATTCAGCTTTTGACAATTACGGAATTAGATAAGCAAGAAAAAGCGATACACGACTTAGACACTCTCTGGTCAAGTAATTTTAGTAATCAAGCTAGCGACAACGGCTTCTCTCTGCCTGAAACAAGAAGTAAGTTAGCTGAAGCTTGGACGACATCGACCCAAGTTAATTTCTGTGCCAAAGCATTTCCGACGGTACCGTTTAAACATAAAGATAATGCCACTTTGCACGTGCTAGCGGGCTATCTAAGAAATGGTTTTCTTCATCGAGCAATTCGGGAAACAGGCGGCGCCTACGGTGGTGGAGCAAGTCAGGACTCAAATTCGGCTTCCTTTCGTTTCTTCTCATATAGAGACCCACGCTTAGAAGAAACCCTCGATGATTTTGACGCATCGATTGACTGGCTTAACTCATCTACTCATGAAAATTATCAACTTGAAGAGGCCATACTCGGAGTAGTATCAACGCTAGATAAACCGGCATCACCAGCGGGAGAGGCAAAACAAGTGTTTTATAACAAGCTTTTCGGGAGTGGACTTGATATAAGGAAAGCATTTAGAGATCAAGTATTGAGCACAACGTTTAAAGACCTGATGGAGGTCTCAGACAAATACTTAAAGCCTACAAATGCAAGCACAGGGCTCATAACTAACGTAGATTCGATTCAAAAATTAAAAATCGACGACTTGGTAGTAAAAAATATTTAATTAAATCAGATTTTTATAAGTATTTTAGAATAATTCTAATGAAGTATTAAATATTTTTATAATTAGAAGTAGTGAATGAGGGAACTTTTAAGAAGGTAGACTGTCATATTATGTGTAGGTAAGTGTTTAACAAAATAGTGGGTTTTGTTTCATTTATCTCTCCCTTGTTAAACTAGGGCCCGATGGGAATTCTCATCGGGCCTTTTCTTTTAGCTACCCCTTCGCTTAACACATCAAAGATGTCTCCTCATGAGATAAATTACTTCCATTTGAAGCCGATATTACTATACTACGTTACAGCTGGACACACGCTCCAGTGGGACTAAATTTCAGGCATCGAGAAAAAGTAGAATATGAAGCCTACGGACATTAAAAACCCAGACTACTTCCATAAAGTCGTAGATTGTCAGTGGGCATGCCCTGCCCATACACCTGTTCCAGAATACATTCGACTGATAGCNGAGAAACGTTACTCAGATGCNTATATGATNAATTGGCACTCNAACGTATTNCCAGGAATACTTGGCAGAACCTGCGANCGCCCCTGCGAACCTGCCTGTCGNNGAGGANGNGTTGAAGAGGAGCCCGTCGCTATNTGCCGTTTGAAAAGGGTAGCGGCNGATTATAAATCNGACATAAAGGANCGCTTACCGAGTGTTCCAGAGAAAAAGAANGGCAAACACATTGCNCTGGTGGGCGCTGGNCCTGCTTCATTGACGGTTGCGAGAGATTTATTGCCTTTGGGTTATGAGATCACTCTGTTCGAGAAAGATCACTTAAGCGGTGGTGCTATGCGAACTCAAATTCCGCGTTTTCGTTTACCCTCAGAGGTGTTAGAGGAAGAGCTCCATTATATTCTAGATATGGGAATAAATTGTCGGTTTGGGGAAGAAATTACCAGCATGAAAGCCTTGCTCGACGAAGGGTTTGACGCAATATTTGTGGGTACTGGAGCACCATTGGGTAAAACACTCAAATTACCGGGTTTTGAAGAGGCTAAATCAAACATTCATACCGGCATTGAGTGGTTAGCGAATGTTGCGTTTGAGCATATAAGCTCAATAGGCAAGAAAGTTATAGTACTGGGAGGCGGCAATACTGCTATGGACTGTTGCAGGACCTCAAAACGTTTAGGAGGTGAGCAAGTAACCGTTACTGTCCGCAGTGGATTTGATGAAATGAAAGCGTCCCCTTGGGAAATTGAAGACGCCATAAATGAAGATATTCCTATCGTAAATTTNCATGTACCAAANCGCTANATATTAGAAAACGGTAGGCTTTCNGGAATGGAATTTGAGAAAGTTAAAAAAGAGTATGATTCGGACGGAAGAAGGCTCTTGACCCCAACTGGTGAAGACCCCGTGATAATNCCNTGTGATGATGTACTTTGTGCCATTGGNCAGGAGAATAGTTTTCCCTGGATAGAGAAAGATTTGGGAATCGAGTTTGACCAATGGGAATTACCGATTCTGAACAAAANCACCTTNCAGTCGACAAATGAGAGAGTATTTTTTGGAGGCGACTCTGCTTTAGGCCCTGATAATATTATTACTGCTGTTGCCCATGGACACGATGCTGCACTTTCTATTCATCTGACCTGCCAAAATGAAGATATCAACGATAGGCCGTCACCTATAACAAATTTAAGTAGTCAAAAAATGGGTATACANCAATGGTCTTATGATAATGATATTAGCAACGATGTGCGTTACGCGGTTCCTCATGCTCAAAAGGAAAAGACTTTAAATGATTTAAATTTAGAAGTGGAATTAGGTTTTGATGAACAACTCGCTTTCAACGAGACAATGCGTTGCCTTAATTGTGATGTNCAAACAGTTTTTACCGACAAATTGTGTATCGAATGTGACGCTTGCGTCGATATCTGTCCAACGGATTGCATTACTTTTACAAATAATTCTGACGAGCAATCACTTAGAGGAAATCTTTTAGCTCCTGCTCCGAATCAAGACCAGGATATTTANGTATCCGACTGTCTCGAGACAGGCCGAATCATGGCTAAAAATGAAGATCTTTGCTTGCATTGTGGNCTATGCGCTGAGCGATGCCCNACCTCTGCGTGGGATATGCAGAAGTATCTCTTTAACACAGCCAAGGCGGAGCACGCGTGCCAGAATTAGTTANGACGACTAAAGTNAATACATTACCAAAAACTAATGACTTCGTAGTCAAATTTGCGAACGTAAATGGTTCAGGCTCTGCTAGTGCTAANAATATGTTTGCAAAAGCNATATTTCGAATGGGCATTCCTGTCAGCCCTCATAATATTTTCCCGTCCAATATCCAAGGACTCCCTACTTGGTATGAAGTCAGAGTATCTGACAAAAATTATCTAGGACGAAGAGAGGGTATAGATTTGATGGTTGCTATGAATGAGCAGACCATTCAATCGGACATAAATTCAGTAATTCCTGGAGGCTTNGTTCTTTACGATTCTTCAAAGCCTTTGTCNGAAGGACTTATCCGGGAAGATGTTCATTATCTGCCAATCCCTCTAAAGGATATCTGCTTAACAGAATTTGAAAAACCATCTCAACGACAACTCTTTAAAAACATAGTCTATGTCGGCGCCCTAGCCGCCTTTATAAACATCGACTTTAACGTTCTGACGGAAATGGTGAGTGACCAATTCCGAGGCAAGGAAAAACTCATCGCACCAAATATTCATGCTTTAGAACTTGGATACCAATTTGCAAGAGAAAACTTTACGTGCCCTCTTCCGTTAACGCTAGAAAGACGAGATCTTACTTCAGATAAAATATTGATGGACGGCAATACTGCGATAGGTCTGGGATGTGTTTATGGTGGTGCTACAGTCGCGTCTTGGTACCCACTAACACCATCCACAAGCGTTGTTGACGCTTTTGACAAATACTGCAAGCGACTGCGCAAAGACCCAGAAAATGGCAAAAACAAATTTTCCGTTGTTCAAGCTGAAGATGAATTGGCAGCAATAGGGATGGCAATAGGAGCTGGATGGAATGGAGCAAGGGCATTTACTGCATCTTCAGGCCCGGGCGTATCTCTTATGCAAGAATTTTTGGGACTAGCCTATTTCTCTGAGGTTCCCGTAGTGTTATTTGATATTCAAAGGGTTGGTCCATCAACAGGGATGCCTACTCGAACGCAACAGGGAGATCTTCTTACATGCGCCTATGCGTCTCACGGAGATACTAAACAGATTCTATTATTTCCATCAACCCCGAAAGAATGTTTTGAATTTGCGGCTGATTCTTTCGACATTGCTGATAGACTTCAAACTCCTGTAATCGTGCTCAGCGACCTCGAGCTCGGAATGAATGAGCAAATATGCGACCCCTTAAACTGGGATGACGAGAGGCAGTATGACCGAGGCAAAATACTCAACGAGCAACAATTAGATGAAATAGAAAAGTATGGCCGATACCAAGACATCGATGGAGACGGCATTCCTTATCGAACATACCCCGGAACACACCCAAGTAAAGGAAGTTATTTCACGAGGGGCAGCTCCCATGACGCGAATGCCGCCTATACGGAAGATGGCGATATATATGCCGAGATCATGGATAGGATATCACTCAAATTCAAAACCGCTCTGAATTATATACCTGAGCCTGAAATTTCGTCGCTGGGATCCAACACCCGAGGATTAATTTATCTCGGAACAACAACGTCAGCAATAAATGAGACTTTGGATAATCTTCAGAAAAAAGGCATATCCCTCGACACAATGAGATTAAGAGCATTTCCATTTCATGAGAGCGTACGAGATTTCATCAACGAACACGAAATTGTTTACGTTATTGAACAAAATAGAGACGCACAATTAAAAAGTCTCTTGAAGATAGAATGCAATGCCAGTGAGGAACAAATGTTTTCGATACTAAGTTATAACGGCGTCTTAATCACTGCGCAACAAATCGAAAAAGAAATCCTTGATTCTTTGTCTACATCCAATAACGCAGGAGAAATATCCGCATAGCGCGACGCTAACTGAACTGGAAATAGTTAACAATGAGTTACATAAGAAAACCAAAATTTCAACATCCTGACCTACAACCTAATGCCTTAGGTTTCACTCGCCGGGACTATGAAGGCACGTTAACTACGCTATGTGGTGGTTGTGGGCATGACTCCATTAGTGCCGCCATTATACAAGCCGCAGCAGATATGAGTCTCGAACCACACAGAGTTGCAAAAATCTCAGGAATAGGATGTTCCTCTAAAATACCTTCCTACTTCCTTAGCAAATCTCATGGATTCAATTCAGTCCATGGTAGAATGCCGTCTGTCGCGACTGGCGCGAACCTCGCTAATAAGAATCTGCATTATATAGGCATCTCTGGAGATGGAGATAGCGCATCAATCGGTCTTGGGCAGTTTTGTCATATAGTTAGACGTCGAATCAACATGCTCTATATCGTGGCTAATAACGGTACATATGGACTCACTAAAGGCCAGCTGTCAGCAACCGCTGATCTTGGATCTACAACAAAAGCCGGCGACGAATCTTTGTATGACAATATAGATATGGCAAGCCTTGCAATTGAGCTAGGAGCGAGCTTTGTAGCCAGATCATTTTCTGGGGATAAACAGCAACTTATTCCCCTTATTCAAGCCGGCCTTACTCATAAGGGATTCGCCTTTATTGACGTGATTAGCCCTTGTGTCACCTTCAATAACACCGATCTCTCCACACACGGGTACAAAAATACTTGGGAGAACTATGTTTCTCTTGGTCAAATTGACTTCGTGCCAATGCGAGAGGAGATCACTACTAGTTACTCTGCTGGTAAGGATAAAGAAATCACTCTCCATGACGGATCTGTAATTCACCTTCACAAAACTGGTGCCAATTATGACCCTTCAAATAAAGAAAACGCCATCAATCATATTAACACTCATAAAAAGAACGGAGAGATAGCAACAGGATTATTATACATCGATCAGTCAATGGCAGATTTTCATGAGTTGCAAAACACGGTAGATAAGTCCTTGAATGAACTAAACTCTAGTGAGCTGTGTCCTGGTAATGAGACTTTACAAAATATAAATCAGACCTTTAAGTAGCTTATTTCCAGGTTGCTTTCAGTTCTCCTTAAGACAAGAGTCTCCAAAGCCAGCCCTTACTCAACTCATTTTCGCAATTTTTGAGTTGGGAGCTGAATATCTCTGAATTGCGTTGAACTCTATTAGCAGCATTTATTAACCACTGTTTTTCTCTATAACTTTGCCGAGCGAAACCCGAGTTCCCCTCATGGTAAGCTAGATAAAAATTCTTGGCATCGAAATAATCTATGCTGTTAATACGTCTAGAGTTTGAGTTGTACCAACCAACAAAATCTATAGCGTCGCTAAAATTGTTTCTTGACGCATTCTTGTTTCCCGAAAACTTTTTATAGTCATTCCACGTGCTATCTAACGCTTGAGCGTAGCCATAAGCTGAAGATGGTCTTCGACCAGGGAGCACCCACAAAATTTTTGATCTATTCGGCCTTGCCCGAGCCTTGAAACTAGATTCTTGATAAATTACTGCCATATTAACCGCGATAGGTATACCCCATCTCTTTTCAGCTGCTTGCGCTGAGCTATACCAATTCCTTTTCTCTTCAAACATACTACAAATATTGTCAATGTCATTAGGTTGTGAACTAATACACCCGTATAAGAAGACATAGCTTAAAACTGTCAGCGCGTTTTTGTTCATTCTTCTCATAACAAAAGTGACCATAAACCAAAAAAATATTGTAGGACAAGAATCATTGAGATAGTAATGTTAGGAATTCTTGCTCGTCAAAAGTTTTTACGCCAAGTTCTGAAGCTTTAGTCAATTTAGAACCTGCACCAGGCCCGGCAACCACAAAATCGGTATTCTTAGATACACTTCCTGACACCTTTGCGCCAATCGCAAGCAATCGATCTTTAGCCTCTTGTCTCGAAAGTGATTCTAATGTTCCAGTAAGAACGACCGTTTTACCTGCGAGTATCGAAGATGAAGTAATGGATTTAACAGGCCATACTACTCCAACTTCTGTTAATCGTTTAATTAAATCTAAATTTGAGACGTCAGAAAAAAACGCCACAATGTTCGAAGAAACGGTCGGCCCTATATCTTGAATAGACTCTAAATCCTCTACCGTAGCACGCAACAAATCATCTATATCAGGGTACCGATAAGCTAACGCTTGTGCGGTCGCTTCACCAACTTCTCGGATACCCAATGCATATATAAATTTTGGTAGTGTTGTATTCTTAGATTTATCTATCGACGCCAGAAGATTTTTTGCAGATTTTTTACCTAATCTATCCATTTGTATTAAGACAGATGAATTTAACTTAAAAATATCGGCTGCATCCTTTATCAATCCTTCATCCACAAATTGTTCAATTAACTTGTTGCCCAAACCTTCTATATTTAGTGCAGATCGAGAAGCAAAATGCTTCAGCATCTCCTTCCGCTGTGCAGAGCATAAACTACCCCCTGTGCATCTTAGTAGAACAGCACCATCCTTTTCTATTGGAGATTTACAGACTGGACAGTGGCTAGGAGTTGCGATTGAAGTTGTTTCACGCTTTTTCTTAGATCCTACTACTTTCACTACCTTAGGAATTACATCGCCTGCCCTTCTAACTATCACCTCATCGCCAATACTGAGTCCCAGTCGTTGAATTTCATCCATATTGTGCAATGTTGTATTGCTCACTGTTACGCCACCTACAAACACTGGTTCTAAGCGTGCGACCGGTGTTATCGTCCCCGTCCTGCCTACTTGAAACTCAACGTCTAAAACTTTTGTTATTTTCTCCTCAGCAGGAAATTTATAAGCAATAGCCCAGCGGGGTGCCTTTATATTTTCCCCAATCATGCTCTGACTTATCAGGCTATCAACTTTAATAACGGCGCCATCAATTTCGTAATCTAGTAAATCTCGCCTAGTATAAAGGTCTAAACAATAGTTAACGCAACCTTCTATGCCTGAAGCAGTCTTGATGTCCTTATTTACCGGAAACCCTAACTTTTTGAGCTCATCAAAGATTTCACCTAAATTCTCTGGAAGTGAAAAACCTTGATTTACTCCTACTCCGTAACAAAACATTTGTAAGGGTACTTTAGCCGCTCTTTCAGGATCTAATTGTCTGATTGTTCCAGCTGCGGTATTTCTCGGGTTTACAAATAATTTTTGTCCCTCTTTTCTAGCCTTATCATTTATCTCATTAAAATCCAATTTACTCAAAAAAATCTCACCTCTAACCTCAAGCTGAGATTTGGTTTTTTTCATCTTTATAGATTTTGGTATACAAGTAATACCCAATACGTTGTGAGTTATATCCTCACCAGTTTTCCCATCCCCCCTTGTGGAAGCTTGTTTAAGTTCACCATCTTTATAAAACAGGCTTACTGCAATTCCATCTATTTTAGGCTCACAGCTATAAGTAACTTGCTTATCAGTGTCTAATAGTTTGTTAATTCGTTTTGAAAAATTTCTTAAACCTTCCTCTTCAAAAACTTTATCCAAAGACAGCATTGGTATCTGATGCTTTACTTCAGCAAATTTATTTAATGGGGCAGAGCCAACGCTCAAAGAAGGAGAAGAATCAGAAAGTAATCCATACTCTCGCTCTAAATTTTCCAATCGTCCTACGAGGGAATCATAATCAGAATCCGGAATTTCTGGATTATCAAGAGCATGATACAGTTTATTATGGTGATTAATGGCTTTCCTGAGTGAGGCAACTTCCCTTTGTATTTTTTCAGGAATGGACATAATGTTTTAGTGAGAAAATCGCTAACCACGACCCCCAGCTACCTTAAGCTGGTTTAGCTCAAAATCTCGAATTCGCTGTCGATAGTGCTCAATTGTTTGTGATGTTAGAACATTTCGCTGATCGTCCTTCAATTCGCCACCCAAATCATTACTAATTTGCTGCGCGGCATTCAGCATTTTTTCAAAAGCTTGCAAGTTATTTAAACTTGTCGGTAAAGCGAGGAAAAAGCTAACACCAATAGTAGAAAACTCACTCAAATGATCAAGGTCAAATGTCCCAGGATTTAAAGCATTTGCCGCACTACAGATTAAATTGGTGTCTTCTTCTACACCGTCGTAAAGATGAAATATGCCCATGTCTCCAAATCGGAATCCAGCTCTTTCAATCGTTTGAACCAAATACCTTCCCTCAAATTCGCTTCCTGAGGGGGACATAACGCTCATGACTAGCACCTCCAGAGGATCGGGGTTTCGCGGTTTATTCGAAATCTTTGGTCTGCNCTCCTGCTTGCCAGCATTAGAATGCTCGGTACTCATTGCTGCCGCTGCCTGTTCTATACTCGTCACATTGNTCAAATTGGNGGCTTGTTGGTAATCATCTCCCAGTTGTTCTTGCGTTGGTTCANAATCGCCCTTATCAACTTCGTCGTCTTGATAAGACAAGTCACTCTCGTTCTGATCGATAAATTCTTCCAANTCCTCAATAAGATCAGATTGCACGGTTGATTCTTTANCTTCTAAAATAGGAGTTTCCTCAAGCAAGCCTTCATTCGATTTTGACTTAAAAACGGAGAGTAACCTATGCAATCCACCTCTTAATATTGGATTTTTATTACTCGAGNCCTGCTTATCTTCCNAAGCATCCTCATCTGCATCAGAAGTGATCTGAGGCTCATCAAAACCTATTCTCTCTCCAGCAGTCATCGAAAAGTTTTCGAAATTTCCAGAATCAGAAAGATCATCGTCCTCCAAAATATCCAGAGAATTTTCCCCCCGAAGGCTGTCTTCTGTGCCAGTCGCGGAAAACTCGTTCGGTTTATCGCTAGCTAAACTAGCTGAATTTGATTTTTCAAATCCTTCAAAGGCGGAATTGTGTAATCAATTCCGNTTGAATCAGGACGGGCTTCCTCATGATTGTGATCTGGTACTGCATAGAGCTCATCATCTTCGTACCACTCATTTTCTGGATAATCAGAAATTTCGGGTTCGTAAGNTGTCTTTTCAATTGAACCGACGGAATTTAAATCTTCATGTAAGTCATATGCGTTTTGATNNTGGGNCGCCTCAGGACCAGGATCATCACTGGCCACCCCATCAGGCTCATGCTCAGTAACTTCTTCAAATCCATGTAGGGCAACACTGCTACTTTGGAGTTCCTCCCCCGCAATATGGGTATGATTCCAATCGGACTCCGACCTTTGTTTCAAGATGTTAGGGGCAGCTAATCCTGCTGNATCTGCATTAAACTGCGTATGGACAGAATCTTGATCTTCAGCACCTAGTTNGCCTGAATCTATTCCAGAGTCTCCCAATTCGACCACATCCATCAGAATTGGGATCAAGTCGTCATTGTGTGNTGCTTGCTCTTTTTGCCTGTCAAAGGAGTCATCAGATTGAAAATCTTGAGAGACATCAGCTCTGCTAACCACTCGAGCTCCACCAGTTGGTAGCTCAGCTAGCTCTAATTCCTCAGGATCGAAGTCTTGCGGAATATTTTTATCTATAGTTAAACGGATTTGTCCCTTGCGAACCTGAATTGCAACAAAAAGACCACGCAGAAGTACCGCGACCATCACAAACCCAAGGAGTAAAATTATAAGCTCTCGCGGATTCATAAATTTTTTGCCCAAAAAAGTATTTACTAGAAACTTGTAAGGTTATCTTACAGTTAGCATAAATTCTTTAGCTCAAAAAGGACCTTAGCGCGTAAAAATCACAATTTTACATTGCTGCGAGCTCTGCCGCCTCATCAATATCAACTGCAACCATTCTTGACACTCCAGCCTCATGCATAGTCACACCCAAAAGTTGATTAGCCATTTCCATTGTGATTTTGTTGTGAGTGATAAATATGAACTGGACACTTTCTGACATTTCTTTCACCAGGTTGGCGTAACGTTGAACATTTGCATCATCAAGAGGGGCATCAACCTCATCCAACATACAAAATGGTGAGGGATTTAAGTGAAAAATTGAAAACACTAAAGCGATGGCGGTCATAGCTTTCTCGCCACCCGATAGAAGGTGAATGGTGCTGTTTCTCTTGCCAGGAGGGCGGGCCATGATGGCAACACCGGTGTCTAAGAGGTCGTCGCCCGTCATATCTAGATAGGCTTGTCCACCACCAAAGATCCTTGGAAACAAGCTTTGCAATCCTGAATTAATTTTATCGAAGGTTTCTTTAAAGCGCTCTCTTGTTTCTTTATCAATCTTGCGAATCGCGTTCTGCAAAGTATTTAAAGCCTTTTCTAAATCATCATTTTGACTATCCAGGAAAACCTTTCTTTCACTCTGGTGTTTGTGCTCATCAATTGCTGCGAGATTTATGGGGCCAAGTCGTTGAATTCGATTACTTAGTTTTTCCAACTCTAAAGCACACTCCTCTTCCTCGAGATCCTCCGGCAGTCTTTCAAGCACTTGAGCCAAATCAAAACCTCCATCATTCAGCTGTGCCAGGATTCCCTCGCGCTTCACCGAATACCCCTCGCTTTCGAGTCGTACCTGCATTAACTCTTCTTGAGACTTGTTCAACTGCTCCCCTATTCCATTACGTTTCTGCTCTAATCCTCTGATAATATGTTCATTTTCTGCCAAATTGGTTTTGGCTTGCGTGAGTTCTTTTTCAACACCAAGGCGCTGTTTCAGCAAAGTTTCTAATTGCCCTCGCATGTCCTCCATAGGCTCGTCCGACTCATCGATCTGCCCCTCGAGCATTTGGACTCTCTCTTTCGACCTTTCGACCTGAGTTGCCATACGATCCATAGTCTCTCGAGTTGATTTCAACTGCGCTTGCACTGACTGCTTCCTGAGTTCAAGTTCATGAGATAAGTCCTTGAATTTTTTAACTTGATCTCTCGCTTNTTGTAACTCGCTCTGATTNCGCTCACGTTCTTGTTCAAGCTTTTCCCGAACACCCGCATCATCAGCCATAACATCTAATGCTTTTTCCAGATTAGATCTACTTTGTGAGATATTTTTCTCCTCNACAGCAAGCAGTTCCTCAAGGCTCGATAATTCACTTTGTATTCTTTNTTTACGTACCTGGGCTTCGCTTTCTTTTGCTCGCTGAGCACTTATTTTAGACTTTAAATCACCCAGCTGCTTATTCGACTCGACAATACTGTGCTGAAGTTGCTCTCGCTGGAGCTCCTTTTCTTTTAGAGTTTCCTGAAGGCGTTTTTCTTCTTCTGAAAAATTTTGAGAAGATGAGTTTAATTGATTGATATTGTTATTAATTTTCTCCAATTTTTCACGACGATCCATGATCGAGTCTTTTGCTGATTTATTCCTAAATTGTATCCAGTTTACGCCCATCCAAATCCCATCGGGCGTAACAATAGATTCGTTCTTAGACAATAATTTCCTCTGAACAATCGCGTCCTCGAAACTATTAGCTGTAAAAACATTCTGAAGTTTCGTGGAGATATCCCAAGAGCAGTCAATTTTTTTAGAAAGTAGTGGTAATTTAGATTCTAAATTATTGTTTTCATTTTTATTTTCTTGCCAGTTAACTACAGAAACATTGCATTGAGGGAGTTCTGAAAACATCGTTTTTAGCGTAGCTGCTTCCTGAACACAAATAGCATTTAACGAATCACCCAAAACCGCCTCAGCCGCAAGTTCCCAGCCCGGTTCAATTGACAATTCGTCGATCAGGTCAGCCTCTTTGCTGTGCCCACTTCTCTGTAACCAAGATTCAATTGCTTTGGAATCCTGACCTGAGCCTGCTTTTTCGAGAGCTTCCAAAGACGACCTCTCCCCCTCACACATTTGTAGCTCACGGCGAACCCGATTAAGCTGCTCAGAACAATCAGCCGAAGCTAAGCGGATCTTTTCAATTGCTTCGCTGCAACTGGCCATTTCTGCTTGGCTTTTCTGGATTTTATTTTCGAGATCGTCAGCTTGAGTGAGCCAGTCATCCAACTCTACAAANTTCCCTNCCTTCTCGAGAGATTCTAGCTCTTCATTGAGATTCTGCTTTTGTTGAAGCGATCTTCCAACGCTGTTTTCCAGTTGCTGGATTCTTGATTGCTCAACCTCTGCAGTCTGTCTCGGAGCTTCCGCTCTTTTGTTAAACGCCTCCCATTCTTCCTGCCAATCCCTTGTTATTTTCTCTGCATTNGTGAGGAGGTTGTTTGAATCTCGCTCTGACTTTTCAGCGGTCTCTAATTCTGGAGACACCTCTCTTAGCTTCTCTTCAAGATTCGTAATTTTTATTAAATCAGTGTCTAGCTCTTCTTGAGTTTGCTTCCAGCCTTGCTCTGTATCAGCTAAATCAAGCTTAAGCTGTTCAACTCTCTCGATTCTATGTTCGATAGACTGCTCAATCCTTGTGATATCATTTCCTAGACTATAAAACCTAGCTTGGACTGCACCTAAGGCGTCGGTTAATTCAGCATTTTCAGTGAGGTGTTTTTCGGAGTCTGCATCAAGACGCCTTTGGTCGGCAATCTTAGATTCCACTTCTAATTGAAGTTTATTTATTTTCTCCTGATTAGCCTTTAGCTCTCTATCTAAATTTGACCATCGAATCGCATTTAAGTTAGCTGTAGTCTCTCTTTCTTCCTGCTTTAACTGACCATATTTTTCTGCGGCTACTGATTGTCTCTTTAGGTGTTGNAGCTGACGCTCTAGTTCATCTCTAATATCTGACAACCGATCAAGGTTTTCTTTGGTTCTCTTAATTCGTCTCTCTGTTTCTTTTCTTCGTTCTTTGTATTTTGATATTCCAGCCGCTTCTTCGATATAAATTCTTAGCTCTTCGGGTTTTGACTCGATAAGCCTAGAGACCATACCCTGTTCTATGATTGAATAACTTCTAGCACCTAAACCAGTTCCCAGAAAAATGTCTGTTATATCTTTTCGCCTGCAGGAAGTTCCGTTAAGCGAATAAACAGAATTGCCATCCCTATCGACCTTTCGTCTTACAGCTACTTCGTTATAATTTACGTATTCACCAGTTAATTTCCTGTCTTGATTGTCAAAAACAAGTTCAACAGAAGCCTGACCTACAGGTTTTCGAGCGCTAGAGCCATTGAATATGACGTCTGTCATGCTCTCGCCTCGTAAATTTTTGGCTGAGCTCTCCCCCATTACCCACCTAACAGCATCTATCACGTTTGACTTACCGCATCCATTCGGACCAACCACCGCACCTAAATTCGAGGGGAAATTAATTACCGTTGGATCAACGAAAGATTTGAAGCCCGACAGTTTGATACTTTTCAGACGCATTGAAGTCTCGCGGATACTGTCTTGTTATGGTAAGAATTTAATAGGAATCTACAANTCACGTAGTTTACTTTACGTCGGCAATCAACTTAGTATTTTCTGAAAATTGAGNTCACAATTTTATCNAATTAATGATTCCATTGACACTGTAATCTGCATAATAGACTGAAATAGTTGTTTAAACGTCAAAATGCGGAATTCTAAAATAGTCCAANAACAGAAGTAAGAAGAATGACGAAACCGTTCATTCCTCTTACGCAGTAAATTGNNCTATTATGAATCCAAATCGAACCTATCTAAGGTCATTACCTTTGTCCAGGCAGCCACAAAGTCCTCAACAAATTCCTCTTTTGCATCATCAGCCGCATAAAATTCTGAAATCGCGCGCAATTCTGAGTTAGAGCCAAATATCAGATCNACCGGGGTTGCGGTATAAAGAAGCGCATTGGAACCTCGCTCTCGTCCTTCATAAACTCCTTCTTCTGAAGACNGAGCCCACNGAATAGACATATCAACTAGATTAACAAAGAAGCTATTATCCAGTACGCCGGGAGAGCTTGTCAGAACCCCATGAGAACTGCTGTCTGTGTTAGCATTTAGAGCTCTCATTCCTGCCACTAGCACTGCCATTTCAGGCGCAGTTAAATTCAATAGAGCAGCTTTTTCGACAAGCATCTCTGCAGGAGACCTTTGGTTATCATCACCAAAATAATTCTTAAATCCATCCGCTGAAGGCTCTAAGACAGAGAAGGAACTCTCATCTGTTTGATCTTGGGATGCGTCAGCTCGACCTGGGATAAAAGGAACCTCTATGTCAAAACCACCCTGAGATGCGGCTTCTTCTATGGCGACGGCTCCAGCTAGCACAATNAGGTCGGCCAATGAAACACTTCGACGTGAGTTACTGTTATTGAAATCCATNTGTATATCACTTAGAACACCGAGAACTCGATCGATCTCATCTGAATCGTTTACTGCCCAGGAGCGCTGTGGTGCTAACCTTATACGAGCCCCATTTGCACCTCCCCTGTAGTCTGTACCCCGAAAGGACGATGCTGACGACCATGCAGTTCTGACTNATTCAGAAACATCAAGATCTGATCCGGCAATCATTGATTTTAACTCAGAAATATCGCCTTCTCTTAAATNTGATCCTGTCGATGGAATCGGATCTTGCCATAACAACTCCTCATCAGGCACAAGATCTCCCAGGTAGCGTGAGCTTGGNCCCATATCGCGATGCGTAAGTTTNAACCATGCCCTAGCAAAAGCATCCTCAAATAATTCTGGATTTTCNAGCCAGCGACTAGTTATTGCGCGATAAGCGGGATCAACTCTCAGCGCCAAGTCAGTAGTAAACATCATTGGTGCATGTCTAATGTTAGAGTCGTGAGCATCAGGCACTAAATTAGANGCNGCTCCCTCAGCAGGTTCCCACTGGGTTGCACCAGCTGGACTTTGAGTCTGAACCCACTCATAACCATAGAGGTTTTCCAGGTAATTNTGAGTCCAAGCCGCAGGATTTATCGTCCAGGCCCCTTCCAAGCCNCTTGTAATTGTGTCAGCTGCATTACCGGAGCCATAGGTATTTTTCCAACCTAAACCTTGCTCCTCGATTGTCGCTCCTTCAGGCTCAGCACCAACGTAGTCATCCGGACTAGCGGCACCGTGAGCTTTTCCAAATGTGTGCCCTCCGGCAATTAGTGCCGCAGTTTCCTCATCGTTCATGGCCATTAGACCAAAAGCCTCTCTGATAGCATCAGCAGCAGACTGCGGGTCAGAATTTCCTCCTGGCCCTTGTGGGTTCACATAAATTAGCCCCATTTGAGTCGCACCAAAAGGCTTTAGCAATTTTCCATCANCCCCCCGACGATTCGAGGCTAGCCACTCACCCTCCGGCCCCCAATTCACATCTTCAGGCATCCATGAATCTTCNCGACCTCCCGCAAACCCGAAGGTCTCAAAACCCATCGACTCCATCGCAACTGTACCAGCAAGTATCATTAGATCTGCCCATGAAATTGACCTTCCATACTTTTTCTTTATTGGCAGCAACAAATATCTGGCCTTGTCTAAATTGGCATTATCTGGCCAACTGTTTAAAGGTGCGAAACGCTGCAGCCCGCCATCAGCGCCTCCTCTACCATCTGNAGTCCTATAAGTGCCAGCACTATGCCAGGCCATCCTGATAAAAAACGGGCCATAATGGCCAAAGTCTGCAGGCCACCAATCNTGTGAATTTGTCATAAGGTCAATCAGATCGCTTTTCAGAGCATCCATATCAAGGCTTTCATATGCCTCTCGATAATTAAAACTATCTCCCATTGGATTTAAATGACTTGCACTATTATTCAGAGGCTCCAAGCTCAATTGATTTGGCCACCAATACTCATTATCTGGCATGGAATTCTGTGCTGACGATTCACCCATAGTGAAAANCAAAACTGGTAAAATGACCGCTAAAAAAGATGATGGTTTTTTTCGAATCACAACTTTTCTCCCCTAAACTACTAATGATGTGAATAGAATGATAAATTACCGTGGCACGAAGATTTTGTACAATGATTATTTTCGATACAGGTAATTGGGTTTTTCTGTTAGCTGTAACCTATCAATCTCANGATACGGAAACCGTTGATATCTAGACCGCATTGATTTCCAATTGATGATAAAAATCAGGAAATAGAGTTGAATAGAGCATCGTTATTAATCTTGTTGTTGTTTGCATCTTCAGCCATCCCCCAAGACCTCACATTAGAGGCATCTCTAGGGTTGATTGATTTAGTATCTGGCTTTGAAGATGACCCGCTAGTGATCCCAATCGCCGCAGGAGGACAAGAAAACGCCGAGGAATTAGGCAGTGACTGTTATGGATTGGTTGCTGACCGTCCAGATGTGTCTATCAATTATTCGAGTGGAGAGTTTGAGTTAAATTTTGCTGTTCTGAGTGAAATTGACACTACGCTGGTTATTAACAGTCCAAGCGGTCAATGGGTATGCAATGATGACTATAACTTGGTAAACCCCGGAATAAGTTTTGATAATCCTCAAANTGGTCAATATGACATTTGGATAGNNGTATATTCGGCAAACGATGAGCTCGACATGTCTCAACTTTTGGTATCAGAAGCTGATATTGATGATTTGTTTGGCTTGTATGAAAATTTTAGTCAAGATAACGACGAAAATGTTGCAAGCGGTGGCTCAGGCACAGGTTTTGTAATTAACAGCGATGGTCATGTGTTGACAAACTTTCACGTTATCGAAGGTTGTTCAGAAATCACTTTCCAGATTCGTGGCATCGAAACGAAAAGTGTGTCGNTAATATCTTCTAATCCGTCGGCTGATTTAGCCTTACTAAAACTTAATAATTTTGATGGAGACCCGGCGAAGTTCTCTCCAGTAACCCAAATTCAAATGGGTACCGAGCTTTTTGTGTATGGATTTCCTCTCGCGGGAGACTTATCAGCTCAAGGAAATTTTACTAACGGAATTGTGAGTTCAACGAACGGTTTAAATGATGACATGACACAATTTCAAATGACAGCGCCCGTCCAGCCCGGCAATAGTGGAGGGCCTGTCCTAAATAGAAATGGTAACGTGCTTGGTGTAGTAGTAGCTACGGCAAATCAGGATTTTTTTCGACAACAACGAGGCACTGACACACAAAATATAAACTTTGCTATCCATGGCGAGATAACTAAACGGTTTTTGGAAAATAACAATATACCTTATGAAGTAGCCGAGAGTGAAACCGCACCGATGTTACTCTCTGAAGTTGCAAGTCGAGCTCAAGAATATACTGGAATATTACTATGTTTATGATGAATTTTTTTACAAATAAACACNTTAAGAACCATTTCTATAAAAAATTTATTTCATCTTGTGTCCTATTAATTTTAATGTCAGCAGCTNCTTTTTCTGCAGAACAGCAAGCTGGGTTTAATCTAACAGCCCTNGATCNTTACGTGAAGGAACCAGATCCNAATTACTNNTATANCATTATTAAAACCATTGGTCATGAAGACTATGACACTTTCATTNTCGAGATGACATCCCAGAAATGGTTAACTGAGGAAGAAGTGAATCACCCGTTNTGGGAACACTACATGGTAATCGTAGCACCNACCCAACTTAGAAGTGACATAGGCTTCCTTACAATTACCGGCGGGAGTAAAGCAAACAATGCACCGAGTGAGGCTCTTCAAACTGATATAAAAAGAGCTCTAGAAACAGGGACGGTAGTGAGTACACTCTACATGGTTCCTAATCAACCNTTAACTTTCTCAGATGATAANGGTCTTNTGCGTACAGAGGACTCTATCATTGCATATACTTGGGATAAATATCTCAGAAGTGGTGATGATAAATGGCCGTTAAGACTTCCAATGACAAAAGCNGCTGTTAAGGCAATGGATACCATTTCCGATCTGATGATGGATAAAGATGGGGGCGGCAGGATCGTAGACAANTTCGTTGTGGCCGGAGGATCCAAAAGAGGCTGGACAACATGGACAACAGCCGTTGTGGACAACCGGGTCATCGCAATTATGCCAATCGTGATTGATATGCTGAATGTCAGCGAGTCTTTCAAGCATCACTTTGAAGTTTATGGAGCCTATTCAATGGCAGTCCTNGATTACGTTATCAGTGGCAATGTTAATTGGATAGACACNCCTCAATGGGATGCTCTTATGGATATNGTTGAACCCTATGAGTATCGACACCGACTCTCTTTACCAAAATACATTTTAAATTCAACGGGCGATGAATTTTTCTTACCCGACTCGTCTCAGTTTTACTGGAGAGATTTAGTGGGTGAGAAGCACTTAAGATACGTACCAAACTCAAATCATAGCATGGCTGACACCGATATCTACGATAGTGTTGACGCCTGGTATCACTCGATCGTACATAATGTAAAACCACCCCGCTATTCATGGGATTTATCAGAGGATGGAACTATTACAGTATTTTCTATCGACAAACCTGAGAAAGTATTATTATGGCAAGCAAATAATCCCGATAAACGAAATTTTACTCAGGAAGTTATTGGAAAAGCCTACAGTAGCTCTCNGCTNACAGAGNGNGAACCCGGNGTCTACAAAGTCAAACTNGATCCACCTGAAACTGGCTTNACCGCTTATTACGTTGANATGCATTACCCNAGTGGTATTGAAACGCCCTTTAAGTTTTCAACCGGTGTAANGGTTGTTCCAGACATTACTGAGCATACTTGGGAATTTAAACCAGACAGCGCGCGCAATCCATAAACTAATACTCACATCATGACCTTCTTAAAAGTTCAAACTGNTTTTCTTTTAACTTTTATATCTTTGGTAGCGTTTTCAAAGCCACCTTACTCTGGAACGCTTTGGGTCGATCCCGATATTATAATCGAGACAGACCCGTCGACTTTCGTAACTGTGGAATCATTAGGCACGGGAACGCGTCAAATGTATGATCGACGAAAGGGTTGGATAGAAGTTGATGCAATACTCTTTTATGNNTTTTATATGGATGGGAGAGCNATCGAGATTCAANTTAATCCAGAATTCTCAGAATACGAAGCTAAGAAATACGCAACCTTTTATGGAAACGCAATTGGTCAACTTCCAAGTATATTAAGGAAAGATGTTGACACTGTCTGGATACACAAGGGCAACGAAACTTTCGGAGGCGGAAATCGCAACCTCCTGATTCATACTGAGAACCCTGACTATCACGGCATCTGGTTAGAAGAAACACTATTCCATGAAGCGTGCCATACATCGTTAGATTCTTGGATGTACAACTCGACATGGACTAATGCGCAAATTCTTGATGATGCCTATATTTCCGAATACGCTCGTGACTTTCCAAACCGGGAGGATATTGCCGAAAGCTGTGCTCTATACTATGCCATAAAATTCAAACCAGAACGAATTTCAGCAATCACCAAAGACTTAATCAAAGATACCATACCA
>PBXX01000035.1 GCA_002727755.1 Gammaproteobacteria bacterium
AGAGCTACAATAATATCTGTAATTTTATCCGGTAAAAAATGTGGAAAATTGACCGCAAATCAGATAAATAGCCAATTTGTTTGCTTCCATTAGTGCGCTAATTAACATAGAATACCCGCCTTTTTGATAATAGACGGCTTGAGCTCACGATTTAATTGAGTTCAGTCCGATAGATTAACACTTAAGACAAAAACTGGTAAAAAATATGGTAACGATCCGATTATCTCGTGGTGGGGCAAAAAAGAAGCCTTTTTACCACGTCACAGTCAGTGATAGTCGCCGGTCGCGCGATGGCCGATTCATTGAGCGAATTGGATTCTTCAATCCTTTTGCTCGAGGTAAGGAAGAGAGGTTGAGACTTGACCTAGGGCGCATGGCCTTCTGGAAATCTCAAGGGGCCCAAATCAGTCCAAGAGTAGCTTCGCTTGCTAGCGACGCTGAAGCTTCTGATAAGGCTGCTCAATCATAGTCCGACCCTGCGCTGTGTAGCTATGAAAGATAGCTGTGAAGAAAACCCTAAAATAGTAATCTTGGGGCAGATAGGAAAAGTTTATGGAATCAAGGGTTGGCTAAAACTACGCTCTTTCACCTCGCCGTCTACAAATATTTTTGACTATACCGAATTAATGGTGCGGATAGGAGAGAGCGTCGAGACGTTAAAAATAGATGAGTACAAAGAGCGACAAAACGGATTAATTGTTCATTTTAGTGGTTACGATAATCCAGACGACTCACAAAAACTAGTTGGGAAGCAGATAAGTATTGAAAATGATCGTCTGCCTCAATTGTTAGATGGAGAATTTTATTGGCACGAACTAGAGGCGCTCGCGGTTGTCAATCAGGAAGGNTACAACCTAGGNCAGGTGGCAAGCCTCATTGAAACTGGAGCAAACGATGTGCTTGTTNTCAAACCGTCAGACCAAAGCTGGGATAAAAGAGAAAGGTTAATACCTTTCGTAAAAGAAACTGTAATAAAAAAAGTTGATGTATCTTCGAAGAAAATCGAAGTTGATTGGGGAGTAGACTTTTTAGAATAAAATACTACAAAACCGCGATATTTTGGGATGAAAAATGTTGATTAATATTGTCACGCTTTTCCCGGAGATGTTTTCTGCAATCACGGATTGTGGTGTCACAAGTAGGGCTGTAAGTGAGGGATTAATTAATCTAAGGTTTTTTAATCCTAGAGAGTTTGCCAAAGACAAACATCGAACAGTTGATGACAAGCCCTACGGTGGTGGTCCTGGCATGTTGATGAAGATTGAGCCATTAGTGGCGGCAATAAAATCGGCAAAAGACGGTCTGATTGAGAATGCAAATGGCCAGTCAGTAAAAGTAGCCTATCTATCGCCTCAAGGTAAGGTTTTAGATCAGGCTGGTGTTGAAGAGATTGCTTCCAGGGACAGACTTGTCCTACTTTGCGGAAGATATCAGGGAATTGACCAACGGGTTATTGACCAAGAAGTAGATGAAGAATGGTCTGTTGGAGATTTTGTTATCAGTGGTGGTGAATTAGCAGCAATGATTCTGGTAGATGCCGTGACACGACTTCAGCCAGGAGCGATCGGAGACAAAGATTCGGTATCACAAGACAGTTTTAGCAACGGATTGTTGCATTGGCCTGAATATACGAAGCCAAAAGTCTTTAACAATCGAAGTGTTCCCAGTGTTTTATTAAGTGGTGACCACAAAGCTATTCAAGAATGGAGACTAGAGCAGAGTTTGGTCGTGACCTCCAATAAAAGGCCGGACTTAATGAATGAAGAAGATCAAAGTAAAAAACACAGCCGTTCGAAATAAACTTTGTTTGCTGTGACTGGTCTGAAATTAGCAGAGACGTTGAGAATCGGAGAATTTTTTGATGAACAAGAATAAAATTATTCAGCAAATCGAGAAAGATCAAATGAGTAAAGAACTACCGGAATTTGGTCCAGGAGATTCCGTGGTGGTTCAAGTAAAAATTAAGGAAGGAGACCGTGAAAGGCTACAAGCATTTGAAGGTGTAGTCATTGGAAAGCGGAGTCGAGGATTAAATTCATCATTCACAGTGCGCAAGATTTCACATGGTGTAGGAGTTGAAAGAACCTTTCAAACCTACAGCCCGATTGTTGATAGTGTGCAGCTCAAAAGGCGCGGCGATGTCCGTCAGGCTAAATTGTATTACCTTCGTGAATTAACAGGTAGAGCGGCAAGAATTAGCGAAAAACTTGAAAAGAAAACTGACGCAAGTTAGTCAGAGGCCCATTCACGTTTGACCCCGTCCACTGAAAGGACTAGGGTATAGCTCGAGGGTGATTTTTAGACTTTTGTTTCCAGAGGTGTCTTATGAAAATTAAACTGCTCTTGGTTCATCTAATTTTTTTTGGTTTTACTGCACAAGTCTTTGCACAAAATTTTGTGGGTCCCCAGGACCTTGCTGACAAGCTTAAGCGATCTGTTGAACTACCCTCTCAAGGACAGCTTGAGATAGTAGCTATCAAAGAGACTCCGCTGCCCCAAATTTTTGAAGTTGAATTAAATACTGGGGAACTCCTCTACAGTGACATTTCTGGCGACTACTTGTTTGCTGGCGATCTCTATCAAACTACAAATTCTGGACTGATGAATTTATCCTCTAAGACCCGACAACTGCGGACGGCGGAGAGGATTAGTGCGATACCGGAAGACCAGATGATAGTTTATTCACCAGAAGACGAGACCAGGGCAACACTTACAGTATTCACTGATGTCGATTGCACCTATTGTAGAGCTTTACACAAAGATGTAGAGGCTTTGGTAGCGAAGGGCATAGAGGTACGTTATCTTGCCTATCCAAGGGGTGGCGAGGCCGCCGGATCCTATGAAAAAATGATCTCAGTCTGGTGTTCTCAGGATAGACATAAGTCTCTCACGCAGGCAAAAAATGGACAAAATCTCCCCGCTCGTGATTGTGAAACACCTGTTTTAGAACATTATGAATTGGGAAACCAAATTGGTATTTCTGGTACGCCGGCTTTAATTTTTCCAGATGGCCGTTTGATTCCAGGATACATGGATGTGGACCGACTAGTAGCTATGCTTGCAATTGAGTAAATAGGCTTGCTTGGTGTTAAAAACCCGCTTAAAAGCGGGTTTTTTATTTAAATAATGCCAGCGCATGACTGAGGCCTGCTAATGTTTCAAGACTTGGATTAAGATAAACACCATTAAAATATGGTTTTTAACTTGTGCTGGACCTATCTATTGTCTGATATAGACACTGGAGAGAATTAACAAAAGATGAGACAAAATACTCATAAAGAGATAAGCGTTGGAATATGTGGTCTTGGCACCGTTGGTGGAGGGACCCTCAGTTTGCTGACGAGTGAGAGCTCTGAGGAAATTCGTAATCGTGTCGGAGCATCTATTGTTGTATCACATGTCGCGACAAGGACTTTAAAACCCCAAGTTACTGAAGGAATAGCTTGTGTAGGAACTGACCCGTTTTCGGTTGTTAGCGATCCAAGTGTAGACATTGTTATTGAGACAATGGGCGGTTACGATCCCGCTTTTGAACTGATAAAAAAGGCGTTATTTAATAAAAAACATGTGGTGACGGCGAATAAGGCATTGATAGCAGAGAGGGGTAACGAGCTGTTTAGGTTTGCGCAAGATAATGGCGTCATTTTAGCGTTTGAAAGCAGTGTCGCTGGTGGAATTCCCATAATTAAAGCTCTAAGAGAAGGTCTTGCCGCTAATAGAATTAACTGGTTAGCTGGGATTATAAATGGCACAGGAAATTTTATCCTCACAAAAATGGCGTCTGATCAACGTCAATTCGAAGATGTACTTCAGGAAGCTCAAGCTAAAGGTTATGCTGAGACTGATCCAACATTTGATATCGAAGGTATCGATGCGGCACACAAGCTAACAATAATGAGTTCGATTGCCTTTGGAATTCCTTTGCAATTTGCTGAAACTTACACAGAAGGCATAAGCAAAATTACTCCAGAAGATATAAGTTATGCGAATGAATTAGGCTATGCCATTAAACATCTGGGGATAGCGTCTTCTTCAGATTCGGGTATAGAAATGAGGGTTCACCCAACTTTGATCTCTAAAACGCAACTACTAGCTAATGTGGACGGCGTGGAAAACGCGATAATGATTAATGGAAATTCCGTCGGGTCAACCCTTTACAGTGGACCTGGGGCTGGAGCAGAGGCAACTGCCTCAGCAGTAGTTGCTGATATTATTGATATCGCGCGTTACAAAATTTCTGGATCAAAAGTTCCCATATACCCATCGCTAGGTTATCACGTTCTACGCAGTGACATCCCAGTGAGAGGGATTGACGAAATTGAGACTGAATACTACCTGCGCATCCCTGTGATGGATAGGGTTGGGGTTATGGCAAAAATATCAAGCATTTTGCAAGCTCATGAAATAAATATTGAGGCGGTAATACAGAAGGAGCCAGTTAGTGAAATAGTGCCAATTATCATTCTTACCCATTTGGCAAAGGAGAAGAATATGAAATTGGCGATGCAAGCAATAGAGCANTTGGAAGAGGTTGTAGGTTGTATCAACCGAATTAGGGTCGAATCGTTTTAATCTTCAAGAAAAGCTTTTGGTATTAGTGGAAAATGAAGTATATCAGTACACGAGGCGGATGTTCACCACAGAACTTTGAGCAAGTTCTCCTGACCGGATTGGCGCCAGACGGGGGATTATTTGTTCCCGAAACATTACCAACCGTTTCTGCTGAGCAAATTAGAGCAATGGGTTCTCTTAGCTATGCGGATTTGGCGTTAGATCTCGTAACGCCTTTTGTAGATGGTGAAATTCCTACGTCGGACCTAAAAACTATTATTGATCAGAGTTATGAGGCATTTGATCATCCTGAAGTTGCTCCGATTACGCAGCTATCAGAAAGAGAATATCTTCTCGAACTTTATCATGGTCCAACGTTAGCCTTTAAAGATTTTGCGTTGCAAGTACTAGGAAGACTCTTAGATTATGTGTTAGAGAGAAATGATCAACGAGTTGTTATTCTCGGAGCGACGTCGGGAGATACAGGCTCTGCTGCACTTGAGGGCTGTCGTCACTCGGAGCGGGTAGAGATTTATATTCTTCATCCCTACCAAAGAGTTTCGGATGTCCAGAGAAAGCAAATGACCACCGTTCCAGGAAAGAATGTTTTTAATTTAGCAATTGAGGGAAATTTTGATGATTGTCAAAGGATCGTCAAGGCGGCTTTTGCTGATCAATCATTCTTGCCCAATGACAAAAGCCTCGTAGCGGTCAATTCAATTAACTGGGCTAGGATATTAATGCAAATCGTATACTATTTTTATTCAGCCTTAAAATTAGGTGCGCCAGATAAGAGAGTTTCCTTTTCGGTGCCAACCGGAAACTTCGGAGATATCTATGCGGGTTATTTAGCCAAGTGTATGGGGCTTCCCATTGATAGATTGATAGTTGCTACAAATAAAAATGATATTCTTCATCGGTTTATCAGTGCTAACGAGTATGCAAAGTCTGAACTGACCAAAACTTTCTCGCCGAGCATGGATATATTGGTCTCCTCAAATTTTGAACGATATTTATATGATTTATTTGCAAAGGATCCGAGTGCAGTATCTGAGTTCATGCAACATTCCGGAGAAAAACCTTTGAGCGTAACTTCAGAACAGTGGGCGCAGATGAATGAGTGTTTTGATAGCTCTAGCGTTGATGATAATACTACTTGTCAGGTTATCAATGAGTTGTTCANNAAAAATTCAGTGCTAGTAGATCCCCATACTGCTGTAGGCGTGCAGTCAGGGAGGGATTGTTTTGAAAATTCTCGCTCTCCTATTGTCACGC
Organism: Gammaproteobacteria bacterium; assembly: GCA_002727755.1. Classification (GTDB taxonomy): domain Bacteria; phylum Pseudomonadota; class Gammaproteobacteria; order Pseudomonadales; family Pseudohongiellaceae; genus UBA9145. Next base: position 5,827 of record PBXX01000035.1, read on the forward strand.
TGGCGACNGCTCANCCAGCTAAATTTAGCGAGGCTATACAAGCAGCCGGNTTAAATAAGCCAAAGTTGCCTGAGCATCTTAAGGACTTGTTTAGTCGAGAGGAGCGTTACACTATTCTTCACAATGATTTGTTGGCAGTAACGGATTTTATCCGTAAGCACTCTTAAATTTAATGCCGCCGGTTGTTCACCAAAGACCGTCTAATGAAAACATCAGTTTTAGCAAAACGGTGCATCCGTTAATTCAAAAAGTTTTCAAGCAAAGACCCATTGCTTATGCCAACGAGATAGAGCTTGGCCTTAATAATTTACTGTCACCGGAAAAATTTAAAGGTATTGATGATGCTGTGCGTTTGCTTGTTGCAGCGCTTGAGGAACAACAACGAGTATTAATTGTCGCTGATTTTGACGCGGACGGAGCTACGAGTTGTGTTGTAGCAATTGACTGCCTCAGAAAATTTGGGCTAAAACAAATTGATTACGTAGTGCCAAACAGATTTGAATATGGTTATGGATTAACGCCAGAGATCGTTGAATTAGGAAAATTAAAACGCCCTGACGTTATTATTACTGTAGATAATGGTATTTCAAGTGTGGAGGGAGTAGCAACTGCAAAAGATGCAGGGATCTCTGTAGTAATTACAGATCATCATATTGCGCCAAGCGCACTTCCCGCTGCTGAAGCCATACTAAATCCAAATCAGCCCGGCTGTGATTTCCCGAGCAAATGTATTGCAGGCGTAGGGGTTATTTTCTATCTAATGTTGGCTTTGCGCAGTCGGCTGAGGTCGCTTAATTGGTTTGAAAAGACGGGTATAAGTGAGCCAAACCTNGCCGATCAACTTGATTTAGTTGCGTTGGGGACAATCGCCGATGTGGTTCCGTTGGATCGGAATAATCGTATCCTGGTTGATGAGGGGCTGAAACGCATCAGAAAAGGTAAAACCCGGCCTGGTATCGATGCTTTAATAAATATCTCTGATAGGCAAAGAGAGCATTTGAAAGCGAGTGATGTTGGTTTTAGTTTGGCACCTCGTCTTAATGCTGCTGGCAGGTTGGAGGATATGTCGACGGGCATAGAATGCTTATTAAGCATATCAGAGAGCAAAGCACATCAGTTAGCACTATCGTTAGACGGTATAAACAAAGACAGAAAAAAACTCGAAGCAGATATGCGTCAGCAGGCGTGGCAAGCACTGGATGAGCTTTCTGAGCAACACGAGTATTTGCCTGATACTCTATGCCTTTTTGATGAACGGTGGCATCAAGGAATCGTGGGTATAATAGCTTCACGAGTTAAAGATAAATATCACAGGCCTACGATCGCTTTTGCGCAAGTAGATGACGGTCAGGAAATCAAAGGATCGGCCCGTTCCATCAAAGGCTTTCATATTCGAGATGCACTGGATATCGTTGCGACAAAAAATCCTGGTCTAATAGATAAATTTGGCGGGCATGCCATGGCGGCTGGGCTCAGTCTTAAAAAACAGAATTTTGAACTCTTCAAAGAGGCCTTTTTAAGAGAAGCAAACAAATTACTCAACGAAGAACTGCTGGAGTCGAAGATACTTACTGATGGCCGTGTCGAGTCAAAATGGTTGACTTTAGATACTGCTAAATTAATTGAAGCTGCGGGTCCTTGGGGACAAGAGTTCTNGGAACCATTGTTTGACGGCAAATTTTGTCTGGTTGAGTATACAAAAGTTGGTAAAAATCACCTTAAAATGGTTCTCAGTTCAAAGGAAGATCCGGAGCATTTTTTAGACGCGATAGCTTTCAGCGTCGATGAAAAAGATTGGCCAAAAGAAGGGTCTAAAGAGATAGAAATTGCATACCGTTTGGAGGTCAACCATTTTCGGGGTAATGCCACGCTACAGTTGATGGTCGAGCATATCCTTCAAATCTCTTAAAACATTTATTTCTGCTATAGATTTTGCCGTAGAATGCCGAAAAACAACCTTATCGGCATGACACAAATACGCTAATTTGTTACCTTTTGGCTTACCAGAGTTGGTTGTCATTCCGTTTACATCGTAAGCTACTTAAAATTGAGTTATGCATGTTGAAATACTTAAATAAAGCACTGATATTATTAAGTTTTTATGCTTTATCCACTGCGAGTTTGGGTCAGGCATATAAAACCGATCAAATAGAAGTGGAATTGGTTTCGGAATCGAAAACTGTTGTCCCTGGAGAGACTCTCTGGTTAGCGATTCGGCTTGATCCTATAGAACACTGGCATACTTATTGGAAGTTTGGTGGCGATAGCGGAGTAGCGACTTTCACGAGCAACTGGGATGTCCCAGAGGGCACTGAAGTTGGGGAAATTGTTTGGCCCATTCCAGAGTGGACTCCTTTTTTGGGGAGTGAATTAGTTACATTTACTTACGAGCGCGAGGTATTTTTACCCCTTCCGATAAATGTTCCCGCTGATTTTACGGGAAGCACTTTCAACTTGAGTACTACTGTTGATTGGCAGGTTTGCGAGGAAATTTGTATCCCAGGTGAAGCCAATTTTGCGCTAACGTTGGACGTGTCAGATTCTGTTGACTTAGATCCACGGTGGGAGAAAGGTTTTGCGGAAGCAAGGTCACTGACTCCTATCGCTGAGAGCCAGCACCAGTTAACGGCAAGATTTAACGCGCATGATAATAAGATTAATGTCATGATTTCTTCCTTTAATGGGGAGTTCGAGAATGTAGACGAGGCGTATTTTTTTCCGACTGAACGTCGAATAATGAAATACGCACCTTACCGGAAGGTAATGCTTGATGGCGACCGTATACAAATTTCAACAGAGCAGCACCGTCGATTCTCCCAAGATTTAACTGAATTTGAAGGTACGCTCAAAGTAATTGATGACAATGGGGCCTGGAGGGCTTTTGATATAAGGCCAGAGCGCTCTGATATTGCTTGGGACCACAGTATCGAAGTCGAGCTCATATCTGAAACCTCAAACATAGTACCCGGAGAGACGATTTGGCTTGGCCTGAGGCTCAATCCAGCTGACCATTGGCATACATACTGGAAAATGGGTGGAGATAGCGGAGAGCCGACACGACTGAGCGAGTGGGATGCCCCGGAAGGAACTTTGATCGGCGAAATTCAATGGCCTGCACCACATTGGTTACCTTTTTATGATACTGATTTAGTTAATTTTGGCTATGAGAGCGAAATCCTTTTGCCAGTGGAAATCACTGTGCCTGAAGATTTTGAGGGAGATAGTGTTGAGGTTGGTGCGTTAGCTTTTTGGAATGTTTGTGAGCAGATTTGTATCCCAGGTGAGCAGCGGTTAAGTATTAAATTACCAGTCGGAAATTTTCTTGAATACAATGCTAATTCGGCAAATTTGTTTGCTGATGCTCGGGAGAATTTACCTTCCGCTGACCATAATATTAAATCCATAATTGCAGTGGCAGGAGAGAGAATAAGTCTTGGTTTTGATTCTCCTCAGCCTTTATTTTCGAATTATACTGATGCTTGGTTCTTTCCAGAACAAAGACGTGTTCTTAAGCCTGGTCCTCTCAGAGATGTGAGCATAGAAGATAGCTTGCTTCAAATTACTCATCAACAGCCGAGACGCATGCTTGATGATTTATCAGAAATTTATGGAGTACTCGTATTAGAAAACGGCTCTGGAGAAAGAGCGGCTTATGATTTTGTCAACCCTGCGGCAGATGCCAATTTGATTTCAATTACACCTTTGGCGGGGGTTGCTGATAACTCTGACGCGAGTGGTGGAGGAGGAGAATTACTCCTTTATATGTTTTTTGCCCTGATGGGCGGCATCATTCTTAACTTAATGCCCTGCGTGTTTCCTGTTCTTTCGATAAAGGCACTGAGCTTTACAAAAAATATAGGAGAGTCTCAAACACGACAACGGATGGATGGCATTGTTTACACACTAGGTGTCATTTCTGCATTTATAGTGTTGGCCAGTGTATTAATCCTATTGAGAGCCGGTGGCGAGGCTGTTGGTTGGGCGTTTCAGTTTCAGCAACCTTGGTTCCTTGCATTCATTGTGTATGTGTTTTTCTTAATGGCATTGAGTTTGTCTGGGGTCTTTGAAATTGGTACCAGCTTAATGGGTGCTGGTAGCGAGTTAACATCTCAGGATGGGTATAAAGGTTCTTTCTTTACCGGAGTGCTTGCAACAACTGTTGCTACGCCGTGTACGGCTCCCTTTATGGGACCAGCTATTGGTTTTGCTCTGACTCAGTCGTGGCTCGTTGCGATGTTTGTATTTGTTTCACTAGGCTTCGGTATGGCACTTCCGATACTTATCCTTTCTTTCACGCCAGCGCTTTTTAAATATCTACCCAAGCCCGGCCCATGGATGGAAACCTTCAAGCAATTTATGGCTTTCCCGCTTTACGCTTCTGCGCTCTTCTTTTTGTGGGTTTTAGGCAATCAGGTTGGGGTCATGGGTATGTCCCTAGTGTTGAGTGTTTGCATTCTATTTGCACTTGCAGCTTGGCTTTACCAGCGGCGCTTAACTATGGATTTATTACCGCGGGTGCTTAACTATGCGTTTGGTGTTGGGACACTTGCGATGGCTGTNTATTTAACTCAAACACCCTTCATGCAGGCCGNTAGCCAGGGCGTAAANGGTACTGCGATAAATGCAGANAATGNCCCTTCGCAAAATTNTGAGGTATTTAGTGCTGCTAGGTTGGATGAACTTCGATCTGAGGGTAAACCAGTCTTTGTTAATATGACGGCAGCATGGTGCATCACATGCTTGGCTAATGAGCAGACATCATTAAGCACCGATCGAGTACAGCAGGCTATGGAAGATAACAACATCACTTATATGAAGGGCGATTGGACGAATGAGGATCCTGAGATAACAGCAATCCTTGAAGAATTTCAGCGACCCTCGGTGCCTTTGTATGTTCTATATCCAAGTGATAACTCTAAAGAGCCAGTTATACTCCCACAAATTCTCACNCCAGGGATACTAGCTGAGGCTTTTGAAGCTATTTAAATCAGCAGTNAGANTTTTTACGGCTAAAGCTTCATAAAAATCTTGCTTTCATCTGTATCCGTGTAAAAGATTCCTATGTNTTTTTACTAAGCAAACTTTGAATTATTTGTTTCAGAGTTTGTGCCGANTATAACTTAAACGTAAATTGGAGAAATAATATGGAGNTATTAGCAGTTTGGGGGGAGTTTCTTGGTGGTATCGGAGTTGTAATCTCTTTNGTTTTCCTTGGAATGCAAACCCGAACAGCGAATCGCTTAGCGTTAGCCGCCTCGCAGCGNGAACAAAGACACATTTGGCAAGATATGATGTTTTATATGGGAGAGCATAGNTCAGANTACAGAGAATTTATTCATAACTATGAAGATATGGCTCCAGACAGAAAGGCAAAAGCGGTTATGGCATTTTTTGCTATGGGTAACCAATTGGACATGCTNATAAAGTTAAATGCAGAGGGTTTGGAGACNAAAGATAATTTAAGGTACGTGATGGATGCATTTGTNGGGCATATGAGCACGCCCGGGGGTTACAAATTTTGGAAGTCTATGTCTGATATTGATCTTTACGGCGATGATGTTTTGAACGCGGTTAATGAGCGCTTGGAAAAGTTGAACGTGCCAAATNATGATTTTGTCAATTCAGCGGCATGGTTGCNTCCTGACAAAAGTTAGTTTGAGTGTTACGTCGAATAAGCTGGAAGCCCAAAATCTAGACTTCCAGCTAAATAATTTTTAAGGCAATGCGTACGCGACCAGTTCGGCTGCACTGCTTCCGCTGGTTACAAACATCGCCACATACTGTTTGCCATCCGCTTCGTACGTGAAAGGAATGCCACCTTGATTTGCAGGCAGGTCGATTTCTGCAATTATTTCACCAGTCGCTTTGTCTACAGCCCTAAAGATCGGACTGGCTCCAACACCTCCGGTACCCTCAGCAANNAATAGCAACTCTTTGGTCAATAATACACCAGCCCGGGTGGGTATGCCTGTGCGAGGAATGTCGATGCCNTCTAAAAGCCGATGGTTTTTAATGTTATCTGGCGTGTCNGCATTAGCNATCATCCATAAATGATCGCCGGAGTTCATGTCTATAGCAGTCACTCTTCCATACGGTGGTTTTACGATCTGGAGCCCTTGCACTCGAGGAGCCCGAACACCGAAACCTTGGCTGAGATCAATATCCGAGTCAGGGTTCTTAGCAAGCGCTAAAACTTGCAATTGGGTGCGCGAAGGTACGTAAAGAACACCAGTTTCTGGGTCAAATGCAGAGCTTTCCCAATTTGATCCTCCAGTTGAGGAAGGCAGAGATAATAAGCCGCGTGTTCCATCGGGCGCATCTTGCAGTGAAGGGGGTGAAAATATGGAAGGGCTTAGTCGAAAGTCTTGAATTGATTCTAATGCGAGCGCCCTAATCTCGGGTGTCCAGTCTATTAAGTCATCTTCGGTAAAACCTTGTCGATCAAACGCGGCAGGTTTTGTTGGAAAGGGTTGAGTTGGTGAATACCATTCGTTTGGCACATCGCCAGTTGGAACTGGTCTCTCAACAATTGGCCATATCGGTTCGCCGGTCATTCGATCAAATGCGTAGACCCAAGCTTGTTTTGTCACAGACATTACTACCTTTCGCCCGTTCGGTAGATCAGCAATAATTGGAGGTGATGGGATATCCCAATCCCATATGTCGTGATGAATGAACTGGAAGTGCCATTGTCGTTCCCCTGTCTTTACATCTACAGCAACAAGACCACTTGAGAACAAATTATCACCATGCCGATCACCTCCATAGTAATCTCCAGTGGGATCCTCGACGGGGAGATACACATGGCCGAGCTCTGGATCGCCTGATATTGCAGCCCAGACCCCTGAGTTGCCGGTAATATCGTTACCACTTATCCAAGACTCATATCCATACTCTCCTCTCTCAGGGATGGTGTGAAATGTCCATAGCAATTCGCCCGAATGTACATCAAATCCGCGGATATCCCCTTTGGTGTTAAATTTAGAGCGAGGTCTTCCCCCGGTTCTATGGGCGGCCCCCACAACGATCACGTCATTCATAATAAATGGAGGTGCAGATATTCCGATATCTGGATGGGGGTATCTGGGGTCATCGCCGTTACGGACACCCACATAAAGGTCTACTAAGCCATCTTCCCCAAAAGTTGGGTCAGGAATACCTGTTTCGGGGTCGAGTGAGACAAGTTGGTATCCTGGGGAGATATCAAAGATTCGAGCTTTCTCTCCATTGTTATAGTAAGCAACCCCGCGGCCGGCACCTTTTCTTGGCGCTTCATCGAATCTTGTTCCCTCGTCGTAACGAAACATCCAAAGAACTTGGCCGCTAGTTGCATCAAGAGCGACGACGTTCCGAGTAGTTCCAACATT
>PBXX01000036.1 GCA_002727755.1 Gammaproteobacteria bacterium
ATATTTATCTATCAAACTCTGCTTTTTGCTAGGAACAACTGAAATTCCCCTATCTTATTCTACTCACTCAAACAATTGCACGCGGGAAGTGCTTGAGTAAGCATTTTTGGCGATGGGCGTGAGGTATATGAGGTGTAACAGTCATAATAAGGCAAGTTCAAATATCTTCTCAATTTTATTGATTATTAATAAAGTAATTAGTTTACTATTTTAACCTTCCTATTTTAGTAAACTAAATACTTTACTTATTTGGCCGATAACAACGCAAACAAGGAGTCAATTCATGGAACTATCAGACAGTCAGACAAAGATATTGAAACGCCTAAAAGTACGAGGCCCTCAATCAATAAAGATCCTATCCAAGTTCATGGAACAAACGACTATGGGAGTTAGGCAGCACCTGGCAGACATGGAGTCAAAAGGATTGGTGTGCCAGACAGAGGCAAAGAAGCAAAATAGAGGGCGCCCTCTTAACTTATGGAAACTTTCAAGAAGAGGGCATCAACGCTTTAGAGATGGTCATGAGAGCGTTGCACTCGACCTTATCGCAGCTACAACAAAACTCAAGGGTCAAGAATTTTTAGAAGAGTTAATTTATGCTCGCAATCAATCCATTGAGGAAAATTATAGATTGAAGCTACAAGAGGCTGGCACCCATTTGCGCAATCAGATAATCCGTCTGGCCGAACTTAGGAGCGAAGAGGGGTATATGGCTGAGGTTCGCTTGCTGCCCGACGGCTGGCTGCTGACTGAGAACCACTGCCCCATCCATGCTGCTGCCAAGCAATGTACTCATTTTTGCAAAGCCGAACTCTCATGTTTTCAAGCGGTATTTGATAAAAAAGCAAATATTGAAAGAGTTGAACATCTTTTAGATGGAGCGAGACGTTGTACGTTCAAAATTAGCCCCAAAAACGGCAACGAGATGCGACACGGGTAAGGATTTCTCGAGATTGTTAACGAATACAATCACATAACTTTTTAAAAACGTCATTATTTGATGTAATAGTACTTCTTCTCAACAATACAAATCCGATGTCACATGAGTTCTCTATGTCAACAAAAGTGAAATGGACAATCAGTATCCTGCTTTTCGGCATCACCATTTCATTCCTGGCTTTGCCAAGATTAATCGGGAGTGTCATACACGATGTAATTGCTGATCAGGTATTTGAGCAAATAAGTTCATCAACCGACGGGCAAATCGTTATATCCGACCCTCAAATAGAGACTGGCTGGGTCAGGGGGATAATAAAAGTTAGCGTCGAAATTTCTGATGACCGACAACTGATAGAGCCCTATTACCTTTCGCTCCAAGGTAACATTAATCACGGTCCCATTTTACCGACTCATTCATCGCTTTCATTCGGCTGGGCTAGTGTTGACCTGGTTGTGGATACTGATACGTTACAATCAAAATTTGCAGACATTGTTATGGATACTTTGACAGCCTTTTTCTTAGTCAAATTTGATCAAAGCCTCTCTCTCGACCTAAAGACTCCAGCAATTGATATTCTGAATATAGACAACACTTTAGCTACCGTAATTGATGGACTCGGCGTTCAATTAGAAATTCAAAAGGATCTATTCGCCTTGGCACACATCAACGCGGATAGAGTGTCCGTCTACAATAATCAGAGTGACTTAGAGTTGATACTTGTTCAACCAAGCCTGAATGCAACAACAGACACATTCGGACAAACCTCTGCCGCTAGCTGGGTTAGTGCAACAATACCGTTAGTAGACGCATCTGATCCTCTCTCGTTCAATGTTAGTAATCTCAATTTTGAATGGCGCTCAGAGCCGTCGAGTATAGGGCCAGGCCTAACAGATTTTTCGCAAGATATTCAAGTAAGTAAGATAGATAGTGAACTACCACTGGAATCTATTTCATGGGAAAGCGANATAAANGGAATTAAACAAGAGCTGATCACAAGCTATAATAAGATGTTAATGGGCATGCAATCGTCTTCAGATGTTGATCCTATTTTAAAAATTTCAGAATTAACTCGGCTAGGAAACGAAACCGGCTTACTTTTACTTCAAAACGAAGTTAGGCTTAACAATATTCTCGAGATGGATTTGTATCAGGGAGTGCATAAGTTAGAACTCCACGTATTCTGGAAAGGCTTACCCAAAACACAAAGCATCGATGATTTCAAATTCAAGGATGGACTCAACGCTCTGGATGTTAAGGTTGATTTGCGGCTAAACCAAGAATCAGTATCGNTTAGTCCATTTGCCGAACTCGCAGAACTTTACACCAGTCAAGGCTATCTTCTCTTCTCTGGTGAGGATTTAATCCTCCACGCCATACTGAAAGAAGGCAATGCCTCCATTAATAATGAAGATTTCCCGCTACAACAAATATTTCAATAATAACTAGACGTCATGAAAAAGAATAATTCAAAGACAAGCCCCTCAAAAAAAGCTCAAAACTATTCACCACGAAAAATTTATTCATACCCCAAATATTGGGCAGAATGTTTTGGCACAGCTCCCTTTCTACCGATGTCCAAAACTGAAATGGAAGAACTGGGCTGGGATAGCTGTGACATAATTATCGTGACGGCAGATGCCTACGTCGATCATCCAAGTTTCGGCATGGCGGTGGTCGGTAGACTTTTAGAGGCTCAGGGATTTAGAGTAGGAATAATTTCACAGCCCACATGGGATAGCGCGGAAGCTTTTAAAACTCTCGGTGAGCCTAATTTATTTTTTGGGGTAACCGGCGGGAACATGGACTCGTTAATAAATCGTTATACGGCTGACTTACGTTTGCGTAGCGAAGATGCTTACACTCCAAACGCAAAGCCTGGCGCGAGACCCGATCGTTCAGTAATCGTGTACAGTCAAAGGTGCCGCGAAGCCTACTATGACACCCCAATAGTGCTCGGAGGTATAGAAGCAAGTCTGAGAAGGATTGCCCAATATGATTATTGGAGCGACAAAGTTAGGCGCTCAATTTTGATTGATGCCAATGCAGATATCCTATTATTTGGAAATGCCGAACGAGGACTTGTTGAACTAGCACATCAGTTAGCTAATGGTAGAAAAGTCAGAGATCTTTGGAATCTGAGAGGTAGCGCTATAGTTAAAGATTCGCTTCCAGAGGACTGGACCGAAATAGATTCAACTCGAATAGATTGGCCATCAAAAATTGATAAGATTCCAAATCCCTACGATTTTCATAACAATCAAAAAAACACTGTTCAGACAGCTACTGACGAGATAAAGACTCTAAGAATTGTTCCCCTACCCTTGCAACGTAAAGTAGACTTAGATCACGAGAAAAGTTATATAAGACTGCCCTCCTTTAATAAAGTTACAAATGATGCCGTTCTTTATGCGCATGCATCCCGAGTTCTCCACCAAGAGGCCAATCCATATAATGCAAAAGTTTTGGTGCAGAAACATGGCACCAAGGAGCTTTGGGTAAATCCTCCACCGATACCTCTCGAAACAGAGGAGCTCGATTGGGTTTTTGATTTGCCATACAAAAGAAGACCCCACCCTAGCTACAAGCAAGCCAGGATCCCAGCCTACGACATGATAAAGACATCCGTCAATATTATGCGGGGCTGTTTCGGGGGGTGTACATTTTGCTCTATAACGGAACACGAAGGCAGAATTATTCAAAGTCGATCTGAAGAGTCAATCCTTGCCGAAATCAAAAAAATTCGCGATGAGGTTCCAGGTTTCACAGGTACCATTTCTGACTTGGGTGGTCCAACGGCCAATATGTACAAATTAAATTGCAAGTCCTCTTCAATTCAAAAATCTTGTAGGCGATTATCGTGCGTTTATCCAACAATATGCAAACACCTAAATACAGATCATAGCTCAACAACCCAGCTCTACCGAAAAGCACGAAAAATTAAGGGTGTTAAACGCATAGCTATTGCTTCCGGTTTACGCTATGACCTCGCTCTCAAAGATCATGAGTATATAAAAGAGTTAGTTACCCACCACGTAGGTGGCTACCTAAAAATAGCACCGGAACATAGCGAAGAAAAGACACTCTCGAAAATGATGAAGCCAAGCATTTCATCATACGACGAATTTAAAATACTGTTTGATAAATATTCAAAGGAGGCTGATAAAGAACAATATTTGATCCCCTACTTTATTGCCGCTCATCCCGGTTGCGACGAAGAGGACATGTTAAATTTAAGTTTATGGTTAAAGCACCACAAATTCAAACCTGACCAGGTGCANACGTTTTATCCGTCTCCTATGGCATTAGCNACAGCCATGTATTACTCACAGAAAAACCCTTTGGAGAAAGTTCGCTATAAGGGCGAAAAGCTTAAAGTATGCAAAGATATAGACAATAGAAGGTTACAAAAATCTTTCTTGCGTTATCATGATGAAGCTAACTGGCCTATACTTAGAAAATCCCTCCTATCTTTGGGTCGAGCTGACTTAATAGGAAATGGGCCTCAACATCTTATACCTCCCTCAAAGCCTAAANCATACCGATCAAGTAGGATTATAAAGCGTTAATCTTTTTAACTAGCGTAGNTTTTTTTTCTCCATGCTATGNTCTATGTTGGTTAATATGCCCCTTAAGATATTTAACTCCATCACGTCAAGCCGAATACGACCAAANAGTCTGCGCATCCTCTGCATCAATTGCCTTGGGTTTTCAGGATCATGAAACTTAATATCAATCAATACTTGCTCCAGATGTTGATAAAAGTGCTCTACCTGTTGAACCGTCGCGAATTCTTGATCCCAAGTTTCAGTATCTTGGTTTTTTTCGTCAGTATTTCTCNTACTAGCCGCTTTTCGGATTTCATAGGAAATAACCAAGACAGCTGCAGCCAGATTTAAAGAACTGTATTTTTCCTCTGCTGGTATCTGAACATGAAAATTGCCTAACTGAAGTTCTTCGTTGCTTAAACCAGAATCTTCGCGGCCAAAAACCAATGCAATGTTAGNGAAACCTATTTCGTTAGTTACTTTTTTAGCAACCTCTTCTGGATCAAGCATGGGCCAAGGAATTTTTCGAGACCTTGCACTCGCACAAATTACCAGCCCGCAATCTGCTACTGCTTCTTCTAATGAGTCAACGATTGTNGCAGACTCTAAAATGTCTACCGCTGAAGCTGCTCGCCCAACCGCAACTCCACTAGGAAAATCTTTTGGCTCGACTAGCGTTAACTGATTCAAGCCCATATTTTTCATAGCTCGGGCGCTCGCACCAATATTTCCAGGATGCGCGGTATTAACCAAAACCACTCTAATATTTTGAAGGATAGTCATAAACGATTACCAAAAGTTGGGAATTCCAATTATACCAATATCATCCTCTTTTATGATGATAATTAAGCACATCTCAAACGAATAATCTCTTTTGAATATGTACCACTTTTGATACCATCCTTACNGTTAAAAACCAATCTTTAATGCCAATCAACGACGACAAACCTAATAGGCGCTAGCGACTATGCAGCCAATGATTAATATGGCACTTCGGGCTGCCCGAGAAGGTTCGGAAAAAGCATTATTAGCAAGCGCCCGACTCGATCGGCTCAAAATAGTTTCAAATGATCCCTTTGATTTTTCCTCCAATATGGATCATGAAATTAATGAACTTTTGGTTTCCAATCTCCAAAGAGCTTATCCGACACACACAATTAAAAGCAGAATTGGTGAACCAATTATAGGTCAAGACACAGAACCTAGTTGGTATATCGATCCATTATTTGGGAGCCTAAACTTTTCAAAGGGGAATCCAAGCTATGGCGTATCAATAGCTATTGAGATCGGGGGCAACATAGAGCACTCCATATTAACTTTACCAGAGTATAATCAGGAATTCGTAGCTTCCAAAGGAAGCGGCGCTCAGTTAAATAAAACTAAGTTACGAGTTGACCCTAAAGTAAAGTTTGAAAATGCATTTTTGGGCTTTTGCCTAGGCCGCGAAAATATCGAATCTTCAATAAAACTTTTTACGCTTTTGGCGCACAAAAATACACAAATTCGTACGTCGGGTTGTTCTACATATGACATGTTAATGGTCTGTACAAACAGTTTAGGAGCNAGCTTTTGTGAGGCTTCCGAAGCATTTAGCGTCCGAGCGGCGACATTAGTTTTAAAAGAATCAGGTGCTTTAATTAGCTCAGAATTGGGAGACCCCAATTTAGGAGAAGCTTCCGAATTCTATTTCGGAGCCCCCAGAATTTTCAAGGAGCTAGTCAAGCTTCGAATGCTGGTTTGAGCCCAATTGAAACTTTCTGTAACGAAGACAAGCACTCGTCTCTCAGGACATATATCCTCGGTCGTACTTTTGAAAACCATTTCACCTATATTCCTCCGAAGTTAAGGTAGTCGTATTTCATGGCAGTGGAAACACCTAGTAAAATTCACAACCTTATTGAGGAACCAATTCAGCAGTCGCTCATTCGTATGACTATGCCAATGATAATTGGAATGATCATGCTATTTACTTTCAGCCTCGTAGATACATGGTTTATCAGTTTTCTTGGTACAGAATCATTGACAGCTATAAGCTTCACTTTCCCTGTGACCTTCACTGTAATGAGCATGGCNATAGGACTTGGCATCGGTGCCTCTGCAGTTGTAGCNAGTTACTTAGGAGCATCAGAGCCAGACAAAGCGAAAGAGTCGGCTACCGTAATCAACTATATNTCGTTTGGAATGGCCTGCATNATTGTNTTGTTATGNTGGACCTTCATGGACCGAATTTTCATTCTNATGGGTGCAAGCGATCAATTAATGGTTCCCATTCGAGAATACATGAACATTTGGTTTCCTGGTTCAGTATTAATAGTTTGCATCATGACAGGAAACAGTATTCTGCGCGCCATCGGTGACACAAAAACTCCGAGTATCTTGATGGCATCAGCAGGATTCATAAACGCTGTCTTGGATCCCTTGCTTATTTTTGGATTGGGNCCTTTCCCCGAGCTAGGAATGCAAGGNGCGGCCTGGTCCACANNCATCGCCTGGTTANTTGGATTCTGTTATCTGACCCATTTGTTAATCTTCAGAGTNGAAATGGTNAGTAAAACACTTCCCAGTAGATCCGTATTCATTTCTGCTGGTAAGAAAATGTTAAGAATTGGAATTCCAGCAGCGGGTGCAAATATGATGACTCCTCTCGCGGCTGGAATAATGACCGCAATCGCTGCAAGCTTCGGCGGCACGATAGTAGCCGCTTTTGGAGTCGGTGCACGAATAGAGCCTATAGCAACTTTATTAGTACTAGCTATGTCCTCCTCTTTACCGCCTCTTATAAGCCAGAACTTTGGAGCNCAAAGATTAGATCGAGTCGAGGANGCTTATCGTTTATCAATCAAATTCATTCTAGGCTGGCAACTAATAATCTATTTCATCCTTTTCTTATCATCTGGATTCATTGCAGCGATATTTTCTGATGATCCAGAAGTAATTGAATCTATTNAGTTATTTATTTGGATAATGCCTCTTGGATATGGACTGCAAGGGATTATCATACTAACGAATTCCTCTCTCAACGCCATGCACAAGCCCATAAGTGCTTTGTATTTAAGTATCGCGCGGTTTTTTGTTTTTTACGTCCCATTAGCATATCTCGGGAGTCTATATTTTGGTCTGTATGGCTTTTTTTGCGGCGCGGTCTGTGGCAATTTGTTTATGGGGATTATATCTTATAGAACTTTTAATGAAGCGATAGCCGCCGAAATTCGGATAGAAGAAAGTGTTGCTTAAACGCCGCTATGACCTGAATAGATTTTTAACTGTCTCTATTAATCCGCCGCTTTGTTGTTGANCAACCAATGAACCAATATGCTGATCCGAACCTACGTTATCCTCGATTAAGTTAAAACTCTTATCCTCGACTACTGCTTGCTCCTCTTCGGCTTCAGAGTAACTCAACCTATTATTTGTTTCTTGGAACTGCAGCATCTCCATGCAGATATCGTTGTATTCAACAGCTGTTAGTAACTCAGGTTTTTCTTTCATATTCAGAGTAAATTTCCTGTCATTAGCCGCAGATAGATAGTGCAGATTCTTTTTGTTGGTAATTAATAAGCCCTCTTCTTTGGCAGTGTTATACAGCGGTGTTCCTCTCAAAGGGATATATGGAAAAAAGAAAAAATGTTCGGGTGCAATTATCTGATTCAACTTAAGAGTCTCTCTCATATTCTTTGCTGTTTCCAGCGGCATACCCACGATATTGAATGTTAGCCTATTTATTCCCGCCTTTTTACAATTTGAGGCCGCGTCTATTACTTGCTGGTTGGTCATTTTACGACCCAACATTTTTGATCGGTATTCTTCGTCACCGCTCTCAATGCCAAACCAAATGGTATGACAACCTGCCTCTGCTGCTGTGCGACAGAATTCCTCATTCATCACTTCAACTCTAGAATTTATTGAAAACGGTAAACGGACTCTTTCTTTGTATATCTCAAAAAAAGCTCGAACGAACTTTAAGTTAGAGAGGAAAAGCTCGTCCCAAAACTCGAAGTATCCTACGTTGTACTTATCTCTCAGACGAATTAGTTCATCGACCATCGCTTCGGGTTGATATTTACGGAGAAAAGTTTTCTTTGTTTTCCAACTCTCTAGAATCGGAGTATTACAGCAGTAAGTGCATCGATAAGGACAACCCCTACCAGTCATTACAGGTAGCACTAATTTGCCTTTAGGCCCAAAGATCGATGAGTTAACATCCTCAAATCCATCCTGCTTTGAAAATATCTCATAGTCAGGAAACGGAAGCGCTTCCAAGTCGCCTATCTGATGAGGTTCAGTTTTATATACGGACCCATCATCTAGCTTTTCCCACATACCATCAACTGGGCCTTCTTTTAACCCTTTTAGATGCTCAACTATGTTTCCGATGGCATATTCCCCATCCCCCACACAAATGTAATCGATGTTAGGGTTTTCAATCGTTTGCTCTTGAGAAAGCATGGCCTGATAGCCCCCGATACAAATTGGCAGTTCTGGCATTATTTTCTTCAACTCATCAAAATAAGGCTCCATCGGGTACCAATGAGGGCTCATTATTGAAAATGCAATCAGATCAGGGTTTAGACTCTGTACAGCCTTGGCATAATTGGACGGCGAATATTTTTCTGAATCCCTTAAAATCAAGACAGGCTCTAGCAACACTTCGACCCACGGAAAATCGCGCTTCAAGTAGGCGGTCATACTAGCGATGGGCATGGCGATTTCATTACCGTCAGGTGAGTAAAAAGCAAACACTAAACGTAATTTTTCTTTAGACACAGAGCTAAAGAATCGCGACTTATGCTGAGGGTAAACAGGCAAACTGCTACTCGCAGCTATTATCTCCGCTTTCGAATTCATAGAATAAAAAAAGATCAGCTTTTCATTTAACGATCAATATCAGTAAATTTCCGTATCAGTCTCTCTAATATCGACAGGATTAGTCCAAAGTATATCACCAAAAAAGGAATTAGTTCATTGAATCAGCGACGCACCTATGAATCTTAGCGTTAAAAAGCTTAAATCTATTGATCTGCCGTGTTCTAATAATTCCTTAGACTTTGCTCTTAGTGGTAAAATTAAGCGTCAAAACTTTTGGACTTATACAGAAATGAATGTCATCGAAGCTCTTCATAATCGTGTTTCAGCTCCACGACTTGGCGACCCTGGACCCGACAAAGAAGTACTAGAAAATATCTGCAAATCAGCCTTNAGTGCTGCTGATCATGGACTANTNAAACCATGGCGGTTTNTNATAGTTAANGATCAAGCTAGATNCCGNTTGGGTGATTTATTCGCTCAAGCCACTCTTGAAACAACGGCAGAAGTCTCTCAAGAGAAACTGGAAANTATAAAAAAGAAGCCATTACGAGCACCGTTGATCATAATAACTATAGCCAAACANATTTCGCACCCTAAGATNCCAGAGATTGAGCANAGCTTATCTGCNGCCGCNGCNACTCAAAANATGCTTCTAGCAGCCTTTTCTCAAGGTATAGGGGCAATGTGGCGCACCGGCCCAATGGCCTATAGTTCAACAGTCAGTGCTGGATTAGGGATTGAAAAACATGAAAAAATAGTCGGTTTTCTTTACTTGGGGGCTTCCCAAGGACCACAAAAACCTCCCAGAGAGTATAATCTAGATGANTTTTTTCAAGAATGGTGATTGTCCTAGCGTAACCGCAGATCCCTTTACAATTTCGATCTTCATGGATTAAGTAAAGTGCGAACCACTATTTTTTCTACCCCAATTTTGACGCCAATTCTACGCGCCATTTCGATCGTGATTTTAAAAATTTTGAGGTGGCAAACAAGAGGAGGCGAATTACCACATCAAAAATTTGTTCTAATCGGAGCACCACACACTAGTAATTGGGACTTCCCTCTTATGCTGATGGTAGTGCTGAAACTTAGGTTACGCGTTTTCTGGATGGGAAAGCATACGCTATTTCCATTTCCTTTTTCAGGATTCATGAAATGGTTAGGAGGTATCCCAATTAATCGTTCAGCTTCGCATAATGTTGTGAGAGAAACAGTTAGACAGTTTAAANAAAATAAAGATTTAGTGGTTTTAGTTCCTCCAGAGGGAACAAGAAGNAAGGTAGCTCGNTGGAAAACTGGATTTTATCATATNGCTAACATGGCAGAAGTTCCGATACTTATGGGTTACGTTAATGCCGAAAAGAAAGAAGCTGGTTTTGCGGACTTCTTTTATCCNACTGGGGATGTAGAAGGCGATTTAGAAAAAATAAGAGAATTCTATCACCCAATAAAAGGGTTAATCGCAGATAACTCATGAANTAGGANCGATNTTTAAAATGAGATTAAGTATCTTCACTCACAGANAAACACTTTAACAAGCTACTAAAAACGTACCTAGCATATTCCTCTGTTTGTACATTACGTAGTTTGAACTTCCATTGTTTTAGATGCCATTGTTGAAGTTGGGCAACAACCTGGCTNGCTAGTAGTTCAGGCTCTTCACAAATAAACTGCTTTGCCAAAATACCTTTGCTAATAATACTTATCAGGATTTCNTCACTTCTCAACTCATTATCTAGAGCAAAACTTTGTTGTTCTTTAGATAGTCCTTTGAGTTCCATAAAGCAGAAATAGTACCAGGAGCGTAATATTTCCATCATATAAATTTCACCAAAAATAATGCCTCGNAAGCATTCCTTAGGCTCAAGTTTTGCCTCTAGNATTTCATCTGCAACTTGNTCAATATACTTCCGNTGAACGCCNTCAATCACAGAAGCTAAGTCATTCTTCGAGCCAATATAAGAGTATAACCCCCCCATACTAATCCCTGTCTCCTTGCTTAAATCTCTCAAGCTCATTGCCTGAAAACCTTTTGAACTAGACAATTTGAAAGTCGCTGTAAATATCTTTTCAAGATTTGGTATAGCTACTTTTGCATTTTTAATTTGCATTTTATCTTTATGCATCTCGAAAACACTTTCCCANAGGGGCTCTCCCTCTAAAATCCATCTGTTTCGGAAAGCATCAATACTTATATCGTGTGGCCAACTCAAAATAAACTATCCTATAATTTCAAAAATTTTAGCACTTTAGCCCGAGCAAAAACTTTCACTCACTTAACATGATTCAATTTTAATCACACCTTTTGTAAAACCTTTTCGTTACCACCAGTACGAAGCCACCGTCATTAAACCGGCAAGCATGCATAGAGCTAGTGAACTATATCTTAACGAATTATGAGAAATCTTACGAACAGTCTTCATAGCNAGCCAATATCCAATCAAAGTAGCCGGTATGANNGGTAAAAATAAAAAAATGTGANTNTGATCAAGCTTACCNATCACNAGCAGCATNACNAGCGACATCAGACAACTTGCACAAAAAAAAGCCGACATGTTNGCCCTGATATAAGTCACTCTTTTCATGNTGCAGCANCAAGGCCATNGGAGGACCNCCGATTGAGGTNCTNGTNCCCATAAATCCTGATANAAACCCCGCAGAAAACAAAGAACCNNTACTTGGTTTTAATTTTAAATTACTNAGACTCAATATAACCGCNACAATAACAGAGATACCTACCNATAANGCAAGCTGCTCAACAGAAATCCAAACCAACAACATCCCCCCACATATTGTCCCAGGTATACGACCTAGAATCGCANATTTTAAACCTGAGAAAGATATTGACTNCCANTGACTTAAAGCCATAACGAGCGACAATNTCAGTGCTGACATGGTTATGGGCGCTGGCACNTAAAGNGGGTCCAANAGAAATAAAATCGGNGCAGCAACTATCGCAAGACCAAAACCNANTGCGGTCTGAATATAAGCACCTANAAATATGATCAANGTTGCAATTATAACTTCCATAGTCCATCACCNGTGTTGTGCATCCTGATCCTCCNATGTAGGAATTTGATACGACAATATATCCACATTTTACGCCAAAAATTCGGTTTCTATAAGGAGTAAAACGGATACATGCTTAAGTCTGAGTTATGGATAGTCAGATTAATTTGCTGAAATAAGCGAAGCTCTTTTACAATGCGATTTTCAATTAAGCAAAAAGGATAAAAAATGAAATCAAGAGCCGCTGTAGCATTCGCCTCCGGCGAGCCCCTAGAAATCGTTGAAGTAGACCTCGAAGGACCCAAGGCAGGTGAAGTTTTAATCGAAGTAAAAGCCACAGGAGTCTGCCACACAGATGCATTTACTCTTTCGGGTGATGATCCCGAAGGCGAATTCCCTGTTATCCTCGGGCATGAAGGTGCGGGAATTGTAAGAGAAATAGGTCCCGGTGTAACTTCTGTAAAGGTAGATGATATTGTAATACCTCTATACACGCCTGAATGTCGCCAGTGTGATTTCTGTTTGAATCCAAAAACAAATCTATGCCAATCGATTCGTGAAACACAGGGGCGAGGTTTAATGCCAGATAACAGTAGTCGATTCTCGTTAAATGGAAATCCGATTCTACACTATATGGGCTGCTCAACCTTTTCTAATTTTACCGTCCTGCCTGAAATTGCATTAGCCAAGGTAAGAAACGATGCTCCATTCGATAAAATTTGTTATATCGGTTGCGGAGTTACTACCGGTGTTGGAGCCGTTGCTTTTGAGGCGCGAGTTGAGCCAGGAAGCTCCGTGGCAGTGTTTGGGCTTGGAGGCATTGGTCTTAATGTCATCCAAGGNGCACGAATGGTTGGAGCAGATCGAATTATCGGGATAGACATTAATCCGGCTCGNGAGAAACTCGGCCGANATTTTGGATTGACTGATTTCATCAACCCAAACGAAACANAAAATATCACTGAGGCTATTGTTGATTTAACCGATGGCGGAGTTGATTACAGTTTTGAGTGTATCGGGAATGTTAACATTATGAGAAATGCCCTAGAGTGCTGCCATAAAGGGTGGGGTGAGTCTTACATAATTGGGGTTGCTGGAGCGGGACAAGAAATAGCAACCCGTCCATTTCAACTAGTGACAGGAAGATCCTGGAAAGGGACTGCGTTTGGCGGAGCCAGGGGCCGCACTGACGTTCCAAAAATAGTGGACTGGTATATGGATGGAAAAATACAAATAGATCCCTTAATTACCCATACTATGCCTCTGGAAGANATAAATAANGCCTTTACTATGATGCATAGTGGAGAGAGTATACGATCNGTAGTCATTTATTAAATCAANANCNTGGAATTTAGTTCATGAAATATTTACACACGATGGTNNGAGTTTCAGATATCGAGCAGTCACTTGATTTTTATTGCAATAAACTAGGTTTAAAAGAAGTTAATCGATATGAAAGTGAAGAAGGCAGATTCACATTNGTNTTTCTTTCAGCACCAAATAACGAGGANGCGCAGGTCGAATTGACTTACAATTGGGATTCAGAANATTATGATGAAGGGCGAAACTTTGGACATCTNGCTTACTCGGTGACAAATATTTACGAAACCTGTCAACATTTACTNGATAGTGGGGTAGTAATAAATAGACCACCCAGAGACGGCAGAATGGCTTTTGTGCGATCCCCTGACAATATATCAATAGAACTTCTTCAGGACGGCGAAGCCTTGCCTGAAAGAGAGCCTTGGATAAGCATGNAAAATACAGGTAATTGGTAAGCCTCTATTGAGCAAATTAAATCACTCGATTATGATAGTTGNCNTTTAAGACTATTGCTAGCTAAAGCAATGTTTTGAAAAGACCAAAATCGCCTCATAGTGGAAAATCAAAAATGCAGTTACTGGATGGCAATGCTTGTTCAGAAGAAATCCGAAAAGAAATTAAAAATGAAGTGGAANNCATAATTNCGACNGGAGGACGACCTCCGCATCTCGCAGCTGTACTTGTCGGCAACGATGGCGCAAGTCAAAATTATGTAGCATTTAAGATCAGGGATTGTGAAGAAGTTGGCTTTGATTCAACCACTGTCCGAATGGATGCATCTATAACAGAACAAGACCTGCTGAATAAAATTAGTGAATTAAACAAAAATGCTGCGATAGATGGTTTTATAGTCCAGCTACCACTTCCAGCCCATATCAACGAAAACAAAATCGTCCTTGCTATAGACCCTAAAAAAGACGTCGACGGGTTTTGTCCAGAAAATGTCGGCAACTTGAATTTAGGCCTCCCCACGTATGTTTCTGCTACTCCTAATGGAATAATGGAGTTATTAAAGAGAAATAAAATAACAACTGAGGGAAAGCATTGTGTAGTTCTCGGCCGAAGTAACATTGTCGGTACACCCATGGCTATCCTGATGTCTCGAAATACAGACCCCGGAAACGCCACGGTAACGCTTGCTCACAGCCGCACTAAGAATTTAAAAGAGCTTTGCTTAACAGCTGACATTCTCATAGTCGCAATCGGCAAGACTGAATTTCTAACCGCCGATATGGTTAAGGAAGGTGCTGTAGTGATAGACGTAGGACAAACACGAGTACCGGATAGTACGAAGAAGGCGGGATTCCGGAACGTTGGCGACGTTGACTTTGAAAACGTAAAAACCAAATGTTCATATATAACCTATGTTACTGGTGGTGTAGGTCCAATGACTCGCGCCTCACTCTTACAAAATACTTTAAAAGCCTACAGAATAAACAAGGAATCTTCAGATGTTTGACTCACTACAACCACTTCCACCCGATCCTATTCTTGGGCTTAACGCGGCATTCAAAGCAGATAATAATCCAAAAAAGGTGGACTTAGGCATCGGAGTCTATAAAGACGAAGATGGCGCGACCCCAGTAATGAAAGCTGTTAAAGAGGCAGAAAAGAGAATCCTAGATTCACAAATGACTAAAGCCTATGTAGGGCCCATGGGGGCCGCGGGTTATAACGAAGCTGTAGCGGAATTAATCCTAGGGTCAACATTAAAAAATAGCTTAGGGGGTAGACGGATAACGATCCAAACACCAGGCGGTTGTGGAGGCCTGAGGATCGCTGCAGAATTCATCGCCCAAGCAAATCCCAACACGACCATTTGGGTCAGCGACCCAACATGGGCTAATCATAAGCCTCTGATTGGATCGGCTGGGCTCGANTTTAATTCATATCCCTACTATGACTACAAAACGCACTCGGTAGATTTCGAAGGCATGTTAAGTACGTTGGCTAAGGTACCAAGGGGTGATGTGGTTCTTCTGCACGGCTGCTGCCATAATCCAAGCGGGGCCGATCTCTCTCAAGACCAATGGATTGCGATAAAGGATCTTGCCCTCAAGCAAGGTTTTACAATATTTATTGATTTAGCATACCAAGGAATGGGCGATGGATTGGAAGAAGACGTTGTGGGTGTACGATTACTAGCTGAATCACTACCCGAATTAATTGTAGTCAGCTCTTGTTCTAAAAATTTTGGCCTCTATCGAGAAAGAACCGGGGCAATAAGCTTAATTTGTCAGAACGAGGTAGCAGCAAGTTCCGCAAGCACTCTGCTTGCTGCAGCAGCGCGAGCCAATTATTCCATGCCTCCAGATCATGGTGCAGCAATTGTCCAGCTTATNTATGAAGACAGTTCTCTTTACTCCATGTGGNAAGAGGAATTGAAGGAAGTTAGAGATCGAATCAATGGCCTACGGGTTACGTTTTCTGAAAGTTTGAAACAATCAGGCGCCGATAATGACTTTGGCTTCATTCAAAATGAGAAAGGAATGTTTTCGTTTTTAGGTGTGACTCAAAGTCAGATTCAGGAGCTAATAAACAAATACGCAATCTATCTTGTAGACTCAAGCCGGATTAATGTTGCAAGTATAAATAAAGGCAACATTGACTACGTTACGGAGAGTATCGTTAACGTAATAAGGTAACTTAAGGTTAATTACGGATAGCTAAGAACTTTTAGATACTTTTCCCTGGATAGAATTCGCAAACAAGCGAAGAGCTGCCTCTGTTGACTCCCAACTAATACAAGCGTCTGTCACCGAAACACCTGGGCGAATTTCATCTAGATTATTTGGAATCGGTTGATTACCTTCCTCTATATTGCTCTCTAACATTACGCCAATTATCGAAGTGTTATCAGCAGCGAGCTGTTTCGAAATATCTTTCAAGACATCAAGTTGCCTAGTATGATTTTTTCTCGAATTTCCATGACTGCAATCAATCATTATATTCTCGACAATGCCTGCTTTTCGCAACTCTTCCGCGCATACTGTTACACTTGCCTCATCATAGTTCGGTTCTCTGCCACCTCGAAGAATAACATGGCAGTGCGGATTGCCCTCTGTTCGGAACACAGCGACACTGCCTTCATCTGTAACAGATATGAAGCTATGATTAGCTGAAGCTGATCTTATTGCATTAATCGCTACAGATATCTCTCCATCAATATTATTTTTAAAACCGACGGCAGAACTTATTCCACTCGCAAGTTTTCGGTGTGTAGGAGACTCGGTAGTACGCGCGCCAACCGCTGTCCAACTAACCAAGTCCTGCAGGTATTGAGGCGATATTAAATCGAGAGCTTCAATACCTATTGGTAGCCCTATTTTAGAAATATCTACCATAAGTTTTCTTCCGATACGAATGCCTTGATCGATTCTATGAGAGCCGTCCAGGTGTGGGTCATAAATTAAGCCATCCCAACCAATGGAAGTCCTTGGCTTTTCGAAATAAACACGCATAACTATGAGAAGTTCATTTGCTAATTCATCTGCAAGTGGCTTAAGTAACTTGGCATACTCAACCGCCTCAATGGGGTTATGAATTGAACATGGTCCAACAATTGCAATTATCCGACTATCTTTTCTTTCAAGAATATCTTTAACTTCCCGTTGGCCTTTTTTAACCGTCTCAAGAGCTTTACCTTCAAGTTTATATTCCTCTTTAATTTGACCAGGCGAAGGTAAGGCGTCATAACCGGTTATATGAAGATTTTCCACTTCTTTATCTGTATTTTTCATTTCGTACATTAACTCAGACTGTGAGGGGGATCGGATTATGCTGTAATTAATCTAAAAGTTCAAAATTATGTTAAATTTCCCCTTTGAGTAATTTCAATTAATAAATTTTCCAGAGACAGTTATATGCCAAAAGCAAGCGAATTAAAAAAGGGCATGGTGGTTGAAATTCAAGGTGTACCTCATATCGTGAAACATCTGGAGTCTAAATCACCCTCTTCTAGAGGAGCTGTGACACTTTATAAAATCGAATTCCGAAACCTTCAAAATGGCTCTAAAGTAGATTCATCTTTAAAAGGTGGAGATTTGTTACCTTTAGCAGATTTCATTCGAATTCCAGTGCAATATAGTTACTCTGATTCAGATAACTTATATTTTATGAATAGTGATACATTTGAACAATTTGAGATAGCCCGAGATCAATTGAGTGAGCAACTTCCATTCTTATCTGAACAACAAGAAGATATTTTTGCCTTGGTGTCTGGAGAACGCATCCTTGCCATCGAGTTACCTCAGTCTGTAGATCTGCGTGTAGAAGAAACCCCTCCGGCTATCTCTGGCTCATCAGCAACAAATAGAACTAAGACAGCTAAGCTGTCCACTGGCCTAGAAATTCAAGTTCCCGAATACTTAAAGCCAGGCGACTTCGTGAGAGTAAATACTGCTTCGGGTAAATTTATGTCCAGGGTATAGTTAGATAAAAATACCGCCTTCTCTCTATTTAAAGTGGCCACTTCTTAAAAAATTAATTGAGTGATCTATCACAGTATTATTTCGCATCATGAGAGTGTGAGTTACCGGCAAAGAAATATGCTCGCTCATACCTTCAACCTTAGTGCTTTCAACAGTAACGACACTATCGTTCGGACGATCCAGCCAAAAAAAACCCAAGGGAGTTATATTCCGTGTTCCCGCAATGACACCTAATTCAAAAGAAATTGGACCCAATTTTCGCGGAATACTGTCGACGTCAGTGCCTAAAGCTTTCCCAGCCGGACCAAGAAACGAAAACCCTGGGAAAGACTTTAATCTATCCACCAGCTCACTACCTTGATTTGGTGGACCAAGCATAACTACCCTACCAAGGTTGACGAGACTATGCTCTTTAAAGAAATGCCGAACTAGAATTCCGCCTAAGGAATGAGTTATGAAATGTACTTTCACAGGATTGTTTTCAAAACACGCGTTAATCCCACGACTAACCGCATCATACGACAGGAAATCGATTTGGTGCTTTCGAGACTGAAAATTAATGTTTGCAACAGAAAATCCTGCGCGAATTAATTTTGTCTCTAGCTCGCCCATAGAATTGGATACTCTTGCGAGACCGTGCAATAAAACCACGCAATCCTCTGCGAAAGCCGGTTTTGCGAAATTTAAAGTCAAGACAAAAATTAGAAAGCTAAAAGACGCAGACTTACGCATTACAGCGCCAGCAGATATCAAAACTTTCAAAATTAGACTCACCGCATCTTTGGCACAACCACATATCGTTTTTAGTTGACTCATTGTTCTCAATTGACTGAATTATCGATTCAGCATATTTCGCATTTAACCCTTCTTGGACCCAGACCTCTGGCAAGCACTCATGTATAGGTACTTCCCCTCCAACAGAATAAAGAAGATCATTCTTAACCAAAGAGGCAATCCCATGTTGTTCTAAAACATTTCGGAAATGCCAAGCTATAGCTGGACTATCAGCTGTATAAACCTTCTTCATTACAATAGAGCTACCGACTCCTAATCATGACACTAGCGATGAATGTGTCTCCAACGTAAACCTAAAACAAATAGTGAGACGAAATANATGACTATTCCTCCAAAAACCAGCATTCCTAACTGGAGAATTTTTGTTTCAGCTTGCCAGTTCAGCCAAATCGATAATTCCTCAACATAATAGATGAGAAATATAGCTAGTATCAAATTTGCAAAGAACAATTGGATCGAGTATCGAATCCAACCTGATTGAAAAGAGAAAACTTTTTCTTTAACAAGACCAAAAAATAATAAACCAGCGTTAACAAAAGCCGCAATACTTGTTGCTAAGGCCAAACCAACGTGGGCCATTCCGTTCAAGTAAAAAACAATATTCATTACCATATTGAGGAACATTGCAATTATACCTATCCTCACAGGTGTCCTTGTATTCTGCCGAGAAAANTAACCTGGTGAGAATANTTTTATACTCATAAAAGCNAGCAATCCAAAAGCATAGGCACGCAGGGAACCGGCAGCTGATNTGACATCGTTTGCNGAAAAATTTTCGTTTTGAAAAAGAGTAGCCAAAAGTGGNTCNGANAAAAGTATTAATCCGATNGTCGAAGGTATTGCTATCAGACAGACTAGCCGGAGTGCCCAATCTAGTGTTTCTGAAAACTNTTTTGAGGAAGAATCAGCATACTTTCGAGATAAGGCTGGCAAAATAACCACAGCGATCGCAACGCCGAAGATCCCCAGTGGTAATTCCATTAATCTGTCTGAAAAATAAAGCCAAGACACACTGCCAGTAATCAACAAAGAAGCTATAAACGTATCAAACAGTAAATTAATTTGCGTTACCGAGACACCAAAAAGAGCCGGGACCATCAACTTTTTTATGCGAATCAAGCCTTCATGTGAACTGTTTAATTTTGGTCTCGGGAGTAGATCTATCCTCCGCAAGAAGGGTATTTGAAAGAATAATTGTGCAAAACCCGCTATTAGTACACCCCAAGCTAAAGCCAGCTCCGGAGTTCTAAGATGAGGAGCTAACAAGAGGGAGCTCCCAATCAGAGAGATATTTAAAAGTGCCGGGGTAAAAGCCGGCACAGCGAACTTTTGGTAAGAATTAAGAATTGAACTACAAAAAGCCGCGAGAGAAATTAACAAAAGATAAGGGAATGTAATCCTGAACATTTCAACAAACAGCGCGAATTTCTCAGGTTCATCAGTGAACCCATAAGCGATTGGAACTCCTATCCATGGAGCAGCTAATACAACAACAGCAACAAGCAAAAACAAGAATCCACCAAGACTTGCTGCAACCGAATTAATTAAGACAAGAACTTCACCGTGCGACTTTTTTGTCCGGTACTCAGAAAGCACTGGAACAAATGCTTGATTGAAAGCCCCTTCTGCAAATAAGCGGCGCAAAAAATTAGGTATCTTGTTTGCTAGGAAAAAAGCATCGGCGGCATCCGTGACTCCAAAAATACGTGCTATGACAATATCTCTTATAAGTCCAAGGACTCGAGAAAACATAGTCATGGATCCAGTGACACCGCTTGCCCTCAAAAGACTTTCATCGGTAGAGTCCATATCCAAATCTTCAAACGAATTTTTCTCAACCCTATTTTTGATCATTAGTGATCAGCTCTTTATGTAATTAGTGCACCACGAACTTCTCTTCGAGATAGTCAGAGATACTGTCCTATCGCTAGAATACCCTGATCTTACTATATCGCACAAAAATAGATTATCTCCATTAGCCGAACCTAAGATAGCTGAAATCGACCTATGTTAGGGACTAAACTATTGACATCAACTATCTAAAACGGCATAGTGACGCCCCTCTGAATCAGTCCCCCAAAACACGACCCTGATTTCTCAGATGTAAATATGAGCGAAAAATAACGTTAAGGAGGCAAACTTGGCAAATTCTCCACAAGCAAAAAAGAGAGCTAGACAAAGCGAATCGAGACGCCGTCACAATGCCTCTTTCCGATCGTTGGTCCGAACATCAATAAAGAAAGTCGACGCAGCTATTGAAAGTGGAGACCACTCAAAAGCTTCTGAAGCGTACAGCAGTGCTGTGCCAATTATTGACCGAATGGCAGACAAAGGGATCATTCACAAAAACAAAGCCGCTCGACATAAGAGCAGATTAAACTCGTCAATAAGAGCATTAAAAAAGTAGAAAGGATTTTCGAGCAGAGAAAATTGAGGTGATTCAATTACATTAAAACTAGATTGTCTCTATGAATTATTTCTTCATCCCCAGCATATCCTATAAGATCTTCAATCTTTTCACTGGTTTGGCCGCGTAGGACCTCCACTTCTTCACTATCGTAATTTACGAGGCCCCTAGCAATTTCTCTACCTTTAGAATCAACACAAGATACGACATCGCCGCGAAAAAATTTTCCTTCAACAAATTCAATGCCTACTGCCAATAGGCTTGTACCAGAATTTTTCAGCACCTTAATAGCCCCCTGATCAAGTTGTAAGGTGCCTTTTACCGACAACTGACCGGCAAGCCATTGTTTTCGGGCGGCTATTGGCTCACTATCCGCATATAACAAACTACCAATTAGTTTTCCTTCAGCAAACTTAACTAATACATTAGGTATTTCACCATTTGCAATTACCGTGTCAGTACCAGAGCGCGCCGCTAATCTCGCGGCTGAAATTTTTGTAACCATCCCGCCTCGGCCTAAAGTAGTTCCCTTGCCCGCGACTTGAACTAATGATTCATCATTTGCTGAGATTTTTGGAATTAAATTACTAGCAGCGTTAACACGCGGATCTTCATCGAAAACACCATCTTGGTCTGTAAGGACAATCATAGCCTCGGCATTAACTAGATTGGCGACTAGGGCCGCAAGCGTATCATTATCACCAAAACACAACTCTGCTGTTGCAACAGTATCATTTTCATTTACGACTGGAATCACACCCATACTCAAAAGGGTAGTTAAAGTTGTCCGAGCATTTAGGTATCGCGTTCGATCACTAAGATCCTCGTGACTCAATAATATTTGGGCTGTCTGTACTTTATTACTCTGAAAGAAACTTTCATAAACTTGCACTAAGCCCATCTGACCCACGGCTGCCGCTGCTTGCTGCAGATGCATTTCTTTAGGCCTTGACTTTAAACCCAACCTGGAAACGCCCTCTGCCACTGCGCCAGATGATACAAGCACTACTTGCCTACCTTGTTCACGCAAACAAACAATCTGCTCGACCCAATGTAATATCCTATCGTGATGCAGCCCTAAACCATTATTCGTAACTAAAGAGCTTCCGACTTTAACGACTATGCGTTGAGCTTCCTTTATCTTTTTCCTAATCATATTATTCTTGATGTTTTTTATCTTTAATTAACTATATCATCTCGGTAATCTGCCGCAGGAATTCGTCTTTCTGTTTTCTTCCTGATTTCAAAAGCCAATAATTTTTCTTTCTCAATTTGCTGGTCTCGATAATCTTGAGATTCCTTAAGTTGCAATCTATGATTTTCAACCTGTTCCATTAAAGTCTGCATTAGAGATGAACAACCTTCATTATTGATAGCTGATATTTTATATATCGGTAACTTCCAGTCTAACTCTTTACGAAGATCAGACTCTAACTGCGTAATCATTTCCTCTGAAAGGAGATCGACTTTGTTTATAACCAACCATCGTTCCTTGCTAGCGAGAGTGGGGCTAAATTTTTGCAATTCGATTACTATTTTTTTTGCTTCCTCAACTGGATCTGATTGATCGATAGGAAGAGCATCTATCAGATGGAGTAGCAAACTAGTCCTCGATAAATGCCTGAGAAAACGAAACCCTAGACCAGCACCATCAGACGCTCCTTCAATCAACCCTGGGATATCGGCTATTACGAAATTTCTTTCCGGGTTAATCGATACAACACCTAGGCTAGGGACCA
>PBXX01000037.1 GCA_002727755.1 Gammaproteobacteria bacterium
ACCGCGTTCTGGTCGTCATACCAAGCCATGTGGTGCTGAGTACCTTGATTATCAATCAAGGCAAAGTCACCAACTCTCTCTCCTGCAAAAANTGCAGAAGTAAAACTAGCTAGTAATGTCGTCGTTAGACTGTATAAAGCTTTTTTCACAAGTTTTCCCCCTGGGTCTCAGTGAATAATGCAAAAGCATAAATAAACGATAGACTCTAATTTTACTGAATTTAATCGCCAATGCAGCACATTTTTTTACATAAATATGATTACGCCCGTTAGTGCTCTGCAGACCAGTAATCACGCGACTTTCTAAAATTTAGTAAACTGAATTATTGGCTTTTCATGACACATTCTAGTAGGGATAATAGTTACTAGAAATTAAATTACTAAAAAGCTCGCTCAAAACCCAAGAATTAGCCCAATTGCGGCACCGTTCAGCTTGAGATGCAAGTGGCTAATTCACTTGAATGGCCCGATTTAATCGGATTTTGCTTCTTAAGCGTTTTGAAGAGAATTAGATAAAATATGGAAATAACAAATGAGTAAAGCTGTCCTTCTTCTCAATCTGGGAACCCCGTCTGAACCCACAGCGAAAGGGTTGCGTGAGTTTTACCGTTATTTTTTCTCAGATCCATTTATGTTCGATTTCAACCCCATCGGACGCTGGATACTCAGAAATCTCATAATTCTTCCTTTTAGAGCACCAAGAATTGCGAAAGATTATGAGCAAATTTGGCTCGATGACGGTTCACCTCTAGAAGTCTATGCAAAACAACTTCAAGCTAGTGTGCAAAAAGCGTTTGATGGCGAAGGCGAGGATGTGGTCGTTGCAAATGCGATGGCTTACAGCAAACCGTTTGTTTGGGACGCGATGGCCGAACTTGAATCTAAAGGTGTGAGAGAGATTTTACTGCTTCCAATGTTTCCCCAGTATTCGTCAGCGACCACTGAATCAATCTTTCATCAGGTAGAGGTAGCGGCCGCTAAATGGCAAGACAAACCTCACTTAAAATTTGTAAGTGACTTATTTCAAGAGCAGGCTTTTATTCACGCCTGGTCAGATCATATAAAGAAGCAACTGAATACCGAATCTGTGGACCATGTCATATTTAGCTATCACGGTGTACCTGAGAAAACAATTAAAAAATCAGATAGACATAATGTCTGTGAGTTTGGTCAATGTTGCAGCGAAATTAACGAAAGCAACCGACTGTGCTACCGAGCTCAGTGTGTTCAGACTACTGAAAATATTGTGAAGGCTTTGGGCTGGGATGCTGTTGACTATTCGGTTGCATTTCAATCGCGCTTCGGGCCTCTCCCTTGGCTGCAGCCCTATCTCGATGAGCATCTAAAAGAGTTAATAGAGAAGGGTGATAAAAAGGTTGCCGTGATAACGCCATCCTTTATATCTGACTGTTTAGAAACGCTTTTTGAAATAGGGGAGGAGTACAAGCACGAATTCATGGAAGGGGGTGGGACGGCCTTCCAATTGGTTCCGAATCTCAATAACGAACCAGTGTGGTTTGCATCAGTATTCGAGATTGCTAAAAGTCATTTGCGTAAACTTGTTAGGGAAGAGGCTGATAAAGCTGCGTAAAAAAACCCAAAACCCGATTAGGGTTTTGGGTTTAGAAGACTATCTGTCCTTTCCTAAATTAGTAGGGGTAACCTTTTAGACGCGGTTCCTTGGGGAACCAGTCAGGTACCTGAGCCCAGTTGTCTCTGTTAGGCATTTGAATGGCTGGAAGCGTGTCTCGATCTACTACCATTTGGTCGTCTGTGATGACATCGTTCAGATATAACAAGTAGGCAGTAAGTGAATAAACTTCGCTAGCCGAGAGAGTACCTTCTGCACCTAGCGGCATTCCGCGGTTGATATAGTCCCAAACAGTTGTCGCAAAAGGTGAACGAATTGGCAAAATTCTGCCGTAATCCCATGGATTATCAAGGACGCCGACGTCTCTTTTTACCAACCTTGGCGCTATTCCGTCCGTCCCATTAGTTCCGTGACAACCTGCGCAACCCTTTTCCAAGAACAGTTGTGCACCCAAATCTGCGGTGCCGCTTCCCTCCGGTAATTCCTCCCCAGTGGGAGATATTGAAATATCCCATGCAGCTATTTCAGCAGAGGTTGGTGTCCTACCTACACCGTACTTGGTTGGCGACTGTGCTTCTACCGTTATTCCGACAATAATAAATAGCGGAATTGCAAGCTTAAATAATCGCATTATGAACGCTGCCATCAGTATGCACTCTCCACGGTTGAATTGAATTATCCTGACCTCTAACTCGCAGTCGCTCTCCCTCAGGGGTATTCCAGAATTCTTGGGCTTGCTGGCGAGACGGTTGAATTTGTCCTAACTCGTCAATACACCGAGATTGTAATTCACACTCTGAGCCGTCCCATTCCCAATCAAAAGCGAATAGGGTGTGAGCCATAGGTTGAGGCTCTCCGCGGATTTCAGCGTCGAACCAGGTCGCTCCGCCATCGGTAGTAACTTCGACTCTAGCCACTTTGCCGCCGCCGGACCAAGCAAGACCACTTACCTGATAGTATCCTGTGCCAGGTAACTGCATGTCGCCGGACGGGTGCACAATCACTGATTTAGGGCCAATCTGATACCCGAGAGCAGCAGTTGCCGGATCTTGAGTCAGGTGGCCATAATCGTTGTAAGTCATGTAATACCGATCGACCACCTTAATACGACGCAACCATTTGACATTGAAAATTCCCTCAAAACCAGGAACCAACATGCGTAAAGGAAACCCTTGCTGTGGTCGAACAGGTTCACCGTTCATCGAATAGGCGAGCAGCGTATCATCCATGGCTTTCGTCATCGGAATTGTGGATGCGCCTTTAACACTCTCAACACCTTCAGCCACAATCCACTCTCCACCCTCTTTCACACCGGCTTCTTCTAAAAGTGTGGATAAAAGCACACCGGTCCATTCAGCGTTACTGGTCATTCCATGTGTTTCCTGCACATTCTTCATCGTGCTTCGAGCTCTGTTGCCGGCGCACTCGACGAAATGCATTCTNGTAACGGAAGGGAGTCGCTTTAGCTCATCCATTGTAAATACAAGAGGGTTGTCTACCAGACCATGGATCATCAATCGATGCTTTTCGGGATCTATGTCCGGTAGATAGGAGCCGCGCGTGGTTCCCATATAAAATAGAGATGATGGTGTCACAACACCATGCTGTTCTTGCAGCGGAGTTGCTATGTGGAAATCAAGGCCAAATGTGTCAGGGGAGTGTCTTCCGCCGTGAGGAATCCGTTTGGAAGTCACAAACCGAGACCTCGAACCATAGGCCACCATNTCATCGGACCCTTGAATAAAGGCTTCCGGTCCTGCCAACTGACCTGATGCAGATTGTGACGCAGCACCTACAGCTGCACCCCCTGCTAAAGCGGCCCCTTGTTTCAAAAATTCTCTTCTATCTGTTTTCTTAGAGCTCATAGGTGTCTCCTCCGCGCCCATCAAAATTTAATTTTCAAACCTATCGAAGAACTATGATAATGAGTATACGACGCGAGCAATCAAACAAAAAGACCTAGTTTTAAGCAATTTCCGCAACAAATTGTGTCTAGGATCAAANGCTCGAGTCGATCGATATAAAATATCGATGAATTTGGTACTTTCGATNTTAAGAAACCTTAGATTTGGAGATTTAGGCTATGAGAACAACTAGTGCNGATATNANAAAANGGCGACCCTCATTATATTTGACTGGAATATTTGGTGCCCTAGTTCTCTCGTTTGTAGCGTTTATGGTGTTTTCGAGTGTTTGCCCATGCGCTGTGACTCCCGGAGGCCTGTTATTCGGTGAGTTGGCGGATGAACCTATTTCAGATTGGAATGAAACAACAGCAAATCAAGAAAACCTCTGTCAAATCCAAATTTGGGCTGGAATTCGACCACATTCAGTTAACTTAAATTGCATGGCCACGCCAGAGGGCGAGTTGTTTTTAAGTTGTTCGGTTTGTGATCGAAAATATTGGGCAGCTCGAGTAGGCAAAGATGAAGAGGCTGTGTTAAGACTTGGGAGACTTTTGTATCCGGTTTATATAAATCGAGAGCAGGATCCTGAAGTTATGGATAAAGCTTTCAGGGCGCGTGTTACAAAACTGCAACACACTGATATCGAAACCATGGTCACACCAAGGCCTCCATTAGACCAAAAGAGATTTGATCATTGGTGGACATTTCGAGTGGATTATAGGGGCTGATGTCTACGATGCTTGGAGGTCAATCTCTGAGCAGGGCTTCTGGAATATCTAATCCCTTTTCCTGGTAAAACCTGAGCGCGCCGTCATGCAGTGGTATGGTTACGCCTCTCAAAGCTTGCTCAAAAACCATTGATCTTGTTGCTCCATGAATTTCTCGAAGCACCGCTAAATTTTCCCAAATTAATTTAGTGAGTGCATAAACCACGCTATCGGGAACATCTTCTCTAGCTATCAGGACATTTGCACTACCTGCTGTTCTAATAGTTTCATTCTGGGATGGGTAGGTGTTAGCGGGAAGGTCGTAAAAATCCCATATCAAATATTCAGAATTGATTGCGTTTAATTCCTCCTGATTTACTGAGAGGATCGTTAGCTGGTCACCGAGCAGAGCGTGTGCGCGTGTTATGGCAGCCATTGGTGGTCCACCGGGAGCGTTTAAACCGACTATATTGTCGTCTTGCAGAGCATCAGCAGAAGGGCCGTAGCCAAGATAGGCGATGGATAGGTCTGTTTTGTAATCGATGCCAAGTTTATCCAACATGTATAAACCGGTAATTTCAGCTCCAGAGTTTCTCATTCCGATCGAGATTCTCCCTCCATTTAGTTTACCAAAATCTGAAAAAGTTCCGTCCGTCACAAGTTCAGATTTAAGTAGCAAATGTTCCACGTTCGGCCAGAGGGCAGTGACCGCTCGCAAATGACTTTGAGGATTTAAAATTGGACCTTCGCCCTCGTATGCCCAGGTCGCAAAAATTGACAGCATCGTAGCGAGTTGTGCTTGGTTGTCTCGCAAGAGTTTGACATTTTCGAGAGAACCAGCGGAGCTGATAGCTGACAAGGAAAAAGCAGAATCTTGATCCGCGGAGACCAAGGTTGCCAGCGCCACACCTACAGGATAGTAGGTTGCGCTGGTGGTTCCCGTTGTTAAAACATAGGTTCGATTTGAAGAGTTCGGCTCCTGGCAACCCAGGAGTGTGAGGTAAAGAAAAAGAGCAAGAAGTTTTGTTTGCGATTTAATTATTAATCTAGTGCTACCTAAAATCGCCCTTTTCCTCTCTTGGTGCCTCAAAAAATAAGGTGAATNTGTCATGTCAAATTAAATTAGNCATGATTCTTACNTTAGNTGTNGTTGGGTAGGCTANCACTTTNTGTTAAATCAAAGCGAAAACAAATTAACTATTATTTCCACTCGGTANNCANCAAGATTGGAATGAGAATTGCANTATTAATTACTTTTTTATGCNTCGCACTTATTTTGATCCATTAAGTGNGTAAGCAGATGANANTTCTTATAGAGGATTTAGGCTTGTGAGAAGTAANATACGAGGATTGCAGGCATTCTGCGCGGCGGCACAGCATTTGAGCTTTAAAGAAGCCGCCAACGACCTTTGTTTAACTCCCAGTGCAGTTAGTCATCAGATCTCTGAACTTGAGGATCATCTTGGTGCACAGCTATTCAAAAGAAGTACTAGATCGATCGCACTGACAGCTGAGGGTGCTACTCTTTATGAGGAGGTATCCCCTTCACTGAAAGCAATCGAGGACGCTACGAATAAAATTCGTAAAACTGAGACACGACATTCTTTGCGTGTTCAAATGCCGGAATTTTTTACAAGTGAATTGCTAATGCCTCACATTAAGGAGTTCACCTCCGCGCACAANGATATCGACNTGAATATTGANGGCTTGGGGGTTGAGCAAGAAATGAACTCTGATGCCGACATCACAGTCGTTTTGACGAGAAAAACACCCAAGGCAAGAAAAGTAGCGCGACTTTTCCCGATTAGATATGTTCCGGTTTGTAACCAAACAAAAATCGACCAAGATCAAACTGGCGATCAAAATGCTCTGCGTGTACTCAATAATTCAACCTTATTGCTCCACAAGGCCAGGCCACATGCTTGGAAATATTGGGCGGAAAACGCTGGCTTAGCGGAGCTGAAACCCAAAAAAATTATATATGTTGACAGCATGTTTTCCCTAGCTAGAGCGGCAGAGCAAGGNGTAGGTATTGCTCTNATACCCTTNCCTGTAAGCAAGGACTGGTTGGAAAGTGGTTCACTTATTCCTGTTCACACCAAGCATCTGGTGACGGAAGATTTTTACTGGATCCTGATAAATGGAAACAGCAGTAAGCGCAAGGCGGCTCTANTTTTCTTCCAATGGATGTTAGAAAAATTTCAAAAGTATAGGTGAGTAANGCTCACTTGATAGATAAATATTCGTACTTTGTTTNANNNNCGATCCCCTTGTATGCTANTNGNCAAGTTAAAAACTTAACTAAGCTAATCCTAAATTTAGGACTTATAGAAATTTTCCTTAANCACATTTATTTAATTACCGGGGGGTAAGTTATGTTCTTGATAAGAAAAAGCTTGATAGTAGTAGCGCTAGTTATTAGTGGAACTTTCTCGGCGCTTACAAACGCCACTGAAGAATACCGCTTAAGCGCGTTTGCGGATGTTTTGGGATATGCTCAAATTAAAGCCAATGACGTCATTGAAGCTAAGGACTTCATGGCTACCAAAATTAAAAAGAAGCCCGATTTCCTTGAGTTGAATAACTTCTGCGTGCTGGGAGTTCTNGTTGAGGATTTTAGTGCAGCTATTGAAAGTTGTGAGGCAGCTATCGAAATGTCAGCTCAAAGCAGGGAAATAGGATTTTCGAGTAAGAAAAAGGCGTTGGCCTCTATCCATTCGAATCTTGCGATTGCCAAAGCGCTGAGTGGCGACTTAGAAGGTGCGGAATATGAGTTAGAAATGGCACTAACCTTAAATTCTCGTGACGCTAATGTAAAAATTAATATCGAGTGGCTTGAAACTTCAAACTTAATCGCATCTCTATAGGTATCTATGTTTCTTAAGGGGGTCTGGGAGGTGGTTTTCTGAGTNTACTTGGAAAGCTNCCTTTCNGAACTTTTGAACTTTTTTCGTAATATCTTATCTAGATGGTCAGAAAATGCTTTTCGGTCACGCAGATCAAATGGAGGTGGTCCGCCGGTTGCCTCACCAATGGACCTCAAGCTTTCTAAAAATTCTCTAGTACGCAACCGTTCGCCGATGGTACTTTCTTTGAATAATTCACCTCGCGGGCTTAGCGCCAGACCTTTTCTTTTTAGGACCTCAGCAGCTAGCGGAATATCATTAGTAATGACGAGATCATCATGAGTCATACGCCTAAGAATTTCGTCATCGGCTTCGTCAAAGCCACTTCGCACTTGCACNCTATTTATGAAAGTAGAGGATGGAACAGTGAGTGCTTGATTTGCGACAAGCGTTAGGTCCAACTGCTCGCGTTGAGCAGCTCGAAAAAGTATCTCTTTAATTACTTTAGGACACGCGTCTGCGTCCACCCAAATTCTCACTAGTTATCCTTTTAGTCAATAAGAGCTCCATATATCAGCGCGTTCAATTCTCCCCTCAGTCGGCCGGTTCCGGGGACTCCTCGATGCTGCGTCATGGCAACTACTACAATATCTTCCGATGGATCAATCCAAAACATTGTTGCCGCAGCACCAGACCAGTAGAAGGTTCCCCTTGACGATACATACTGGACCCCGGCTGCTGTTGGGTCCTCAATTGTTGCAAACCCTAATCCAAACCCAAGTCCGGGACTGAAAGTTTGATTCTGTTGCTCGGTAAGATGATTTTGACTCATGTAATTAACAGTTTTTGGTCCAAGAATCCGCTGGCCGTTGAGTTCGCCGCCATTCAAAATTGCCTGGGCAAAGCGCCAATAGTCAGCAGCGGTTGACACTAGGCCAAGACTNCCNCCCTTAAATTCATGGTCAAGCGTATAATTATTTAAGAGCCAGTCTTCAACCAAAACACCGCCGTTGGGGCTGCCATATTCTTCATTTATGGGAACTAAATTGCCGTCTTTAAGCCAGTGGACGGGCGCCAATCGATTCGCATCATCCGCTTCGACAACATACCCGGTCTCGCTCATACCAAGTCGATCAAAAATTTTCTGCTGCAGATACTCGTCGGCGGGCATGCCTGACATGATTTCTACCAATCGAAGTGCCACATCTGGTCCGATACTATAGCGGTAGGCAGAGCCAGGCTGATTCATTAAAGGTAGATCGGCTAACGCTTCCATCATCTCTTCTAATGAAGTTTCGGGTCTGAAAATTCCAGAATCAAGAAATGCTTCATCGTACTCTTGAGTGCCGAGTCCATGTGAAAAACCTGCAGTGTGGCGCAAGATGTCCTGAACCGTTGGTTCCCTATCCATCTCCTCTGTTCTTGTTATGGAACCATTCGGATCTCTCAATACACGTAGATTTGCGAATTCTGGAATAAATTTAGAAAGTGGGTCTGTGAGTTGAAAATATCCATCCTGATAAAGCATCATTAGCGCAGTTGATGCAATCGGCTTTGTCATCGAAAATATCCGAAATAAAGTATCAGTTTCCATGGGTATATTTTGAACTACGTCTTGATATCCAACTGCACTTAAATGAGCAATTTTGCCCTTGCGTGCGACTAGGGTAACTATTCCGGCGATTTCACCCCGGTCCACGCGACCTTGGAAATGGTTTTCGATTTTAGCCAGTTGAGCTGATGAAAAACCTACTGACTCTGGTTCGACAAATGGTAAATTGTCTGCCGCGAAAATGGAGCACAACCAGGTCGAGCAGGTTGCGAGTAATAACAGTTGTTTTATTCTTATTTGCATGATTTTTACCTTTTGCTCAAATTTTATTGTGATTCTTGTTCTAATTGTCTTGCGCCGGCCAAGATACCTGCTAAACCGTAGTTGCCCTCATGACAAGCGTATTCGTAAATAGGTTCCTCTGAAGCTGTAAAAATCATTTCACCGCTCCAATTCTCGGTATAGTAGATTGGGTCTTCAACTTCAAATTCATAGAGCATCTCTACTTCTGAAATTCGAGTAAACTTTTCAATGACTCTTGCTCTTTCGGAGAGAGCTGCAACATAGTGACGTTCAGCATGAAGTGGATGTAAACCAACTGTCTCTACAATAAGCGTCTGTCCGGCCCAGCGGCCGACTGAGTCGCCAAACCAAGGTTCTATTTTTTTGCGCCGATGTTGTGCTGTGATTGGAATTATTCTCACATCATGAGCCATCTCTATATGGAGAACAACATATTCATCTGTTTGAATAATTTGATANAGGTTGTTGTATCTTACATTCGTNATTGGAGGACCACCTGTGCTCCCCATNCCGATCAGGCATCTCTCTCCGAGAGCTCTGCTCTCAGGCCCATCCGTGCCCATGGTCACTTGATCAGATAGGATTCCTGAGTACTTAGCTCGATTCTCCCGACGTAATGCGAGCCCCTCATCCGAATATGGAATCAAGCCACTTTCTGGGTGCGTGACCATTGAGGTTCGATATTCGCCGTTGATTCGAGCAAAACGGGACCCNGGTGCTACCCAAAAAGCGTTGTATCCTCGCCCTCTAGACAAATCAGATCCNTCGGGCAGCTTTTTCCAAACTTGGTTATCATCTGTATCTTGCCTGACAACTTGGGGNTGATTTTGTGTTATTTCTTCGACCTGCTCCAATGGTATCGATAAGCCAAACTCGGCATAAGCAGGATCGCGCTCCATTTTNGTNAGAGAAGCATTAGTCCAAAAGCCCTGCAGGTCAGGTTTATCTGGTTGACTCAACGGAATTTCATGTTGACCAAATGCTATTGACCAGCAAACAGACACTACTGAGAGGCCTGTGAATTGGCAAAGTCGAGTTAACGAAAATTTATCCATATCAAAAACGTATATTTGAAACATAACTACAGGAGTTTACAAAATAAATTCATAAAANAAAATCTCTCCATCCGATACTTGCAATCAGGAATATCTATTGNGANTTGGNNCNAAGAATTNAGNCGCTNAAAGAAAACTTGGTGATNTTNNGTAATAACACTCTATTTCCGGCAAACATTAGTATATGCTNTNTGAATTATTTANCGGGAANTTCTGNACTATNCTTCGAATAAAAGATGGGATTNGNAAGAATTCAGCGNTCGATATCTTGAATCAGTAGCGTTTCATATAAAGGAGACAGACGATGAATGCAACTTCAAAAATAGGTGTTACCGTAGGGCTAGTTATNATAATTGGGTTGTTCGCTTGGGTCGCTACGGCGCCATATCTGAGTAACCAAGGTTTAGGCCGTACTCCTGGNCTTNTGATTGGCGGAACACTTACTGATGCACCAGACGATTTCACTCCATTAAATGACAGTGTCCCAGGGCCTTTGTTTATGAAACAAGCTGGTTTTCCTCCCCTTGTTGTTTATTTGTCGTGGGTGGGGACAGAAGATGGTGTTATCACCGCAACTCGACCGGATGATGGATATTGGGCTAGACGNNTNAGAGAGCGAGGTGGAGATGGGTGGTTNCGGATTGGTGATTCTACCTATGAAATGGAAGCCAAAGAAATACTGGGCGCTGAAAGGTTGGAAATGATGCAGCAGTGGGCTGAAAAATCCGGTAGAACCTTAGACGAGGCTTTGTATGAAGGATCTGAGCCTCTCAGGGAGTGGGAAGTATTTTTCTGGGAACCAAAGTAAGAATAATTCAAACAAGAATCAGCGGAGTCATTGGGCCTTAGCTGAAGTTGCACCAATCCAGTCTCGATTTTCGACATCCCAGCCTCTTGCAAGGTAGATAAATGGGGTGTCGATCATCGCAATTATTACTTTAAAAAAGTATTTTGCTAGTGCTAATTGCATTGCTGTGAAAAAGTCAACGATACCCCACCACACTACTATCCCATAGATTATGGTATCAATAGCCTGAGACAAAACTGTCGATATATTGTTTCTTAGCCATAAATGTTTTCCTTGCGTTCGAGTTTTTATTGCGTGAAAAATCCACACATCAAATCGCTGACTTATTAAGTATGCAAGTAAAGACCCGATGACGAAGCGTGGTGTGAAATTGAATAGAGTTGCTGTGGCTTCATGCATGCTAACTGCTATCGCCGAGGTTTCGGGGGAGGTCGCTGGTAAGTAAAATAAACTAACGCTTACCATAACGATGAAAATTATACTTACTAGGAACCCAATCATAACAGCGCGGGTGGCTTCTTGTTTTCCGTAACGCTCACTCAACAAATCAGTCGCAAAGAAAATGCTAGAGTAAAGTATTACTCCCATACTTGTCTGTAAGCCAAAAATTTCGGTTAGTTTAGGCCCCTGTAGGTTTGCTAAAACTAGGCTAATGATAATGCTCGCGTAGAGCCCCTGACGACCAAAAAGTCTGAAGAGGACAACAGCAAATCCTAAGTCGATAGCAATGGTAGTGAACCATAAAATTTCTTGGTTAAACGGTAATTGTTCGGTCAAGTTTGCAGTCCAAATTAGACGTTAGAGAAGTTTTACTAAGGTTTGACAAATCTGAGGATAAATCGATCGGTGTTTCTTCCCAAGCTCGGGTCGAATGGCCCTAAAGTATGATCGTCTGATGGGTTAACTAGTAGGTCACTTGCCCCCGTGAGAGCAAATCCCATCGCTGTAATAGATTTGACTGCATCCTCAAACGCAATCCTATGCAGCGAGGCGTTATCAGCTCCCGCAGTGCCATGGTGGTCGATAACACCAAAAACACCACCAGGTTTTAAAACGTTATAAACCTGAGTGAATCTGTCATGCGCTTCCTCCGCACTGCGATTATAG
This sequence comes from Gammaproteobacteria bacterium, assembly GCA_002727755.1. Taxonomy (GTDB): domain Bacteria; phylum Pseudomonadota; class Gammaproteobacteria; order Pseudomonadales; family Pseudohongiellaceae; genus UBA9145. Next base: position 11,876 of record PBXX01000037.1, read on the forward strand.
ATATCGTGAAAATTAAGAGCGGTCAGTGCAAAATCGATTGAGTTAGATGACAAATCGGAAACGGGGCCTATGTGGTGACTGATATTTGGGCGCCTTGATAAGCGTTCGTTAATTTGATCAATATTGTTGTCTACCATGCGGCCCGGATTATTCTGCATAATGACTTGTCCAGATGGTCCAACAGCAATAGCTAGTACTTCTGAATACCAACCTCCTATTGCGACTAAGTCCAATGCTTTCATACCTTTTTCTAGGCCAAGGAAGTTCAGCACTTCTGGAGCTTTTCGATTTGGATCCCTCTCTAAATCTGCTTGCGGTCTACCAGAATTTTCCAAAGAGCTGATTAAGTCTTCAACATCAAGCTGTGCGTTCACTTGTGTCAAGAAACAAAAAAATGCCGCAACCGATGTGACAAAAAATTTCATTATTCACCTTAAACCTATAATTTGGACATAAAAATACAATAGTTTTCAATAAATTGACAATTTTTGTCTCTCAAAACCAGATTCTCTCAAAAATCAGTGGTCTACCCATGAGACTTTTCCCTAGAGATTTACTTGTCATTGTTGGTAGACTTTGACTATTACTGGAGGAGCACCGATATTTTATGAAAGCAATTTATGAACTTAGTCAAAAAGCTTATTTTTGGTTGATTGGTATCCTCTATTTCATGCTAATGGAAAGCATTGCGCTTTATTATCAGTACATCTTGCAATTCTTTCCGTGTGCACTCTGTGTCCAAGTTCGAGCATGGGTAGTTGGAGCTATTATCTCTTCAGTCGCCAGCATCTATTTCAGAAGCATTTTTTGGATTAGGTTTTTTGGCCTACTCCTCACGATAGTTTTTATCTCTGGCGCATTTTACACAAGTTATTATGCATGGGGCGTTGAGAATGGGACTGTGATTTCAACTTGTTCTATGGGTGCTGGGTTTCCGAGTTTCATGCCGTTGGATCAATGGATACCTTTTTTCTTTGGTGCCGATGGACCTTGTGGACAATCGCCCGAGATGTGGTTTGGACTTTCTATGGTCGAGACACTTTTACTCACTCTTGGTGCACCGCTTATTGTGCTTTCATTAGCTTGGGTTATGCACTTACCTATAGCGATATCTAGTTACGCAAGGTTGGCAAAAGCTTAATAACCAAAATGGGTAGATACATTTTCCTCAGACTTAAGTTGATCCTTCTGGCTCTTGTTTGGGTGTTTTATTCCTCTCCAATAAAATCACAAGAGGAAATATTGCAAGAAGCTTTTGAAATACATGCGCCGTCCGCGAGAGTGAAAGGTTCTCCTGGACTAATGATGTACCTCAAACAAGACTGTGACTCAAAAGGAATAAAGGGGCTGCGCCAACGAATTGTTTACACTGCCATGCACGAGTGGGCGTATTTTGGGTTTCAGGTTTACGACCTTACCCATACTAGAGACGATAATCCCGATTATGTTCGTCAGCCTTGGACTCGACCAGTAATCGAGGCAGACGAGGCAATCCGAGTGGCTGATGCTATTGCTGGTTATTGGTCTTCAACCCCAGATAGCCAATGGATATTAGAGCGGCAAAATCAGTACTGGAAAGAGCGCGGAGCCGGGAGCCGCTGGCGAAACCCATGGTCCGCAGCGTTTATATCTTGGGTAATTTGCGAGAGTGGAGTCGATGAATTAAGCCGCTTCAAAAGAGCTGTTGCGCATCACGCTTATATTGATCAAGCAATTGTTAATAGAGAAAAAGATAATGAATTGGGGCTTTATTTTGCCTACGATGTAGGAGAGGAGACTATTCAACCGGGAGATCTTTTGTGCCGCGGAAGTAGACCTAATTATAATTCTTTAGAGGATCGAAAGGCGCAACTTGGGGTCGGTGCCAGAACGCACTGTGATTTTGTTGTTAAGCTGGATAAGGATAACGATAGGATTATGGTAATTGGAGGAAACGTAAGGGCTTGGGTTCGTCTTAAGCTCTTNCCGGGCGATTACANCCAGGATGGAAAAATGATTCCTGCCNCGTACGATGGTCGNCGTGTCTTTGCTCACTTAAAATTGCAAGCAGATAGCGNTTCAGAGCGAGTGTTTGAAAAAANTTTGCCACTACTGCAACCGATATGTGGTAAGAGTGAAATCGATATTAAGGGTACTACACTGGAAGCTCTCCGTTCATGCTTTGACTAAAAATTTGGACAAAATGGCTCGACTGGAAAGTTGTCCTAACTGTTCCTCACTTTAGGCACATCTGGAGTAGATATTATGAAAAAAATTACTGCTAAGAGCGGTTTATGGTTTTTGTTAATTATTCCTATTGTCATATATGTTGGATGGGTCGTTAATTACGAAGTGAATCTTGGAAGAAATCAGCCCATGCGAGGAAACTCCATAATAATTGCTACTTACGACGATCAGGATACACGTCATGAGCGAGTATTAAGTTTGAGGCAGTTGGGCAATGAACTATATGTTTCAGCAAATCATTGGCCGCGAGCCTGGTATAGGCAAGCCCTACAAAACCCGAATGTAGAAGTTAAATTAGCGAGTGCTGATGATTTTATGAAATTTACGGCGGTTCCTCTTGAGGGCATTGAGGATGAGCGAGTAAAGGAACGATTTAAGCCTAGTTTGCGCTCGCAATTACGAATGGGTTTCGCGCCCAGACAATATTTACGTCTAGTTCCCAGATAACTTTATAGTATGATCACCACAACACACTCCAACCATGATGCACATGATGTCTAAAACATGTCATTTAAAAATACTGGGCATTTGTTTTTTAGGATGGCCTTTGGTTCTATATTCTGCAGAGAGTTACAAAGTGCCAAGAACTGATTGGGGTCAACCAG
>PBXX01000038.1 GCA_002727755.1 Gammaproteobacteria bacterium
CGACTGATCACTTGAGTCAGAATCACTATCTGATGCGGTCCTGTCGCTTGAATCTGATCTCTCTGACTGATCACTCGAATCAGAGTCGCTGCTTGAACGGCCTGACCGGTCGCTCGAATCAGAGTCACTATCGGATGCCGCCCTATCGCTTGAATCCGTTCCCTCTTGCTGACCAGCCCACGTACTAGTCGGGGAAATAAGACCGAGTAAAATACTCGTGGCTGCAGCCGAAACTCCTGTAATTACTCTGAGAAAAGATCGTCTTGTAACGGTTTTTGGATCAAGTGACTTCTTCATTTGTATAACCCAGCGCTGATATCAAGTTAAACGAGAAATTCTTCTTTTGTATCATCTGACTGAATGAAACTCAAAAAGAATGATAATCATTCTCATATAATACAGCCTTAGCGCGACTCAAGCAAATCTACTTAGACCTAGAGCTTCTCTTGAATCATTAAAATATTTAATAGAAGAATAAAATCCCCGTTACTAGGGAACCGACTCGCGCCAATCTCAATAAAGTCTACCGAGATTCCAACTTGCAAGATTATTATCTTGATCGAAAACGATTACCTGCAGTTGCTCAGAAGTTATCGCTGGTGTGGCTAAAACAAACTCAACACCTTCAGGTAACGACTTTACGGATATAAAGGTTGAATCAAACGACTCAAACCCAACCCTTAGCTGATCTTTTACAGAGGTTTCTAACTTTGCCACCAACTTTCTTCCGGGAACAATCCTTCCACGAGAGAAAAATCTTATTTCTACCCCGCCTAAGTCTTGTCTTCCGTGGTTTATCCAGCGGTCTGGCACCGCCTCATAGTTGAACGCAAGAAAACAAGCATAGCCAACGATCAACAAATTAATCCATCGCCACTTCCCCATCGAACGCCACCATGCTCCAAGAATTTCGATCACGTGATATCAACCTGGAATGTGCATCGAACCCAGAGTGAGCAAAACAAATTCGTAAAAATGATAGTCTTATGCTTTATTAGTTCGGAGATAGTCGGTTAGCTCCCATAACAAATTGACCCCAAACCCATAATTGGGATTAAAGCAATCTAGTTGAAAATATTAAGAATTCTGCTGTATTTAATTATAAACTGCTGCGCGTCACGGCGAGGGGCACCCAGTCCACTCTGGTCAACTTCATTATAGACGAGGTAGAGTCCCGCATTTGCAGATTGTAGCCATGCAAATCGAAGATTAGTCGCTATAACATCATCCCGCTCGTTATATTGAACCAGAGCTTGTAGCAAGATTCTTGGAGTAAAAGAGTAGGAAAGTCTCAACCTTGCGAGGTTTACATCAAAATCACCCCCTGGAACAGGCAAATCAATGTCACTGTTAATCCAAGAAAGCTCCGAGGTGAATTTATCACCACTGCGAAAGCTCAAAGTTGGCTCAAGGTTAACTCTATCTCCACCAAAGAATCCGCCGATATTACCCCGTAGCCCAAAACTCAAAGGTGCCCCAGGATTGGTGTTCATCCTGAACGAGACTTCTTCATGCTCATACTCCCCCACTGGCACTGTCACACCGCGAACAATATCAAAAGGCTCTTTCACCCCTTCTTGAGTAAAGTTGAGAGCCGTCGAGAGTTGATGACCTGCTCTCCATTCCATCGCGTGGTCGAAGTGCAAGTAGCCCGTCTCTTGGTAACCATTAAAATCCCAGTACCCTCGGTAAGTGATGTGGGGCGTCATTTCAAGAATTCCTAAGAAATTTTTCGGTCTAATTCTACGCTGGATGTAGCCGTCGTATTTTCTAAAACCTCGACGCTGCAAAAAACCTACCTCCGGATTAAACTCTTCCCCCACTTGCGAGTAACCGGCCCTAACTTGCCAATCAGGTGTGATATAAGTTGCTAAAACACCACCGGCAGTATCTCTCCCTGAAAGACCTGGTGTCTGAGTCCTCGCTGCCCACCCGGAGATTAAATACTCATCCCCAATACCCCAGCGTCCATCAACTGCGTAAGTTCGATTGTAGTCTTGATTCTTGTCTCCTAATAATGTGCCGTCTCCATCTCTCTCTACAACCATAAAGCCGATGTTGGATCGGTTCGGTAAATTCTGGCTCACGCGTGCTACAGAGAAATCATTACCTGGCAAGCTCCCATCGATACCCTCTGTCCGCATTCCAATCAGACCAACATTTGTATTTTCACCTACCTTCCCTGTGAGCCTTGCTCCTGCCTCAATAGGCAATTGTGCGCCACCTGCCCCTACTCCAATACGGCGACTAAAGAACAACTCTACCTCTCGCGGAATACCGACTGCAAACTGACCGGCATTTTCAAGAAAAAATGGTCGCTTCTCCGGAAAAAATAAACTGAATCTATCCAAGTTTACTTGTAAGTCATCGGCTTCGACTTGAGCGAAGTCGGTATTGTAGGTGACATCCAGGGTAAGAGACGGTGTAACCAAGTATTTCAAATCCAAGCCATATTCTTCGTTACTTTCGGTGCCCTGCGTTATCAACCCGCCCCTCGAAGTTGAACTCAACGCATAAGGGGTCAGTTGAAGATTACGCTGTTTTGGCGGTCGAATGTCTTCCAGAAAACCAGCTTCAGACACACGGTATAAGTTAAACTGTCTTTCCAATGGAGCCCAGTAGGCCTCCTCGTTATTGCGGCGAATATTCCGTTGAAAGTTAATTCCCCATGTCTGAACATCCTCACTTCCGTAGCGCAGAGCAGAAAATGGGATTTCCATCTCCGCAGTCCATCCGATATCAGAAATTTCAGCGGCGACTTCCCAGGTAGTGTCCCAGCTCACATTCACAGCACCGTTAGAACCACGAAAAGTGGGGCCAGTGGCTTCATTAACAATCTGAGCGTCGTATTCTAGGCCCGTGGGTGTGGTCCCAAAGATAAACCCATTCTGTCGGTCAAGTAAGCCGTCAATAATTACCTGAAAACTATCCGTATCAACTAATGGAGAATCCCTGCGACTATCCGCAAATACAATGCCTTCCGGGTTATCATCATACGCGACTACTCCGATATAAAGCGCTTCCTGAGAATAGCCAATGAAAACCTCTGTCATTTGTGAGGAAGGCTGCCCGGCATTTGGCCGAACCTGAGAAAACCCACCAGTTGGTGTAACACTATCCCAACCGGGATCATTTAGAACTTCACCATCAATTACTGGAAGCGTGTCCAAAGCAAATGCACTTGTTGACGGTCGGACTTGCTGAGTCATCAGCTCTTGCGCTCGCAAAAGAGAGCCGGCTGCAAGCAAGTTAAAAAAAACAAGCAATGGGAACCAGACTTTATAAGATTTCCCCTGCACAATGTCCCTCGAATAATTTTTGTTACCAGTTTTTAACTGCGAAGAAATGAGTCTACAGATTTGAAGGCTAGAAAGGCGGTAAACGTCTCAGATTAATAACTAACCTGTCACCCAGTCCAACGGCATCTCTGGTTAATTACATCTACATAGATGACTTCACAGCGATGCCTTGCATCTCAAAACGCGCGTCAAATAACAAATTACCCGCACCTATAAATGCTCGAGCCGGGAAATTACCATTAAAATACGTTCTATACACACTGTTGAATGCGGCGTAATGAGACACATCGGAACAGTAAATGGTGACGCTGACAAGGTCATCCAGAGTCATGCCAGCCTCAGCAAGAGTAGCTTTGAATTGTTCCATTATAAGACGTGTTTCTTCTTCTGGTGTCCCGGGAACCTCGCCATCAATAAGCCCGAGCATGCCAGATAAGTAAAGTGTGTTGCCCTCCATGACAGCCCCACTAAAAGGCGCGCCATTACCTTCGCTAGAACTCGGGTTTACGTATGATCTACTTTGCCCTAGAGCACTTACCGAAGTAAGGAGCCAACAAAAAGTTATGATGTATTTAATTCCAATAAGTCGACGCATGTTTTTACCTTTTCTCAATTATGTTAAGTTATTCTCAAAGAACACTAGACTTCACAAGTATCAACTCTTAGTAAAAATTGAAAATGAATTAATACTCCGTTGCGTTTTGACCAATCTCCAAATTAATGGCTTCTGACTACCTTCCTTGAACGACCTCATTGCGCAAGACCCCAACGTTTTCAATTTCTACTTCATAGGTATCACCGGGAACCATCGCACGTGTGCTACCCATTGTGCCAGACCAAATCATATCACCCGGCTCTAAAACAAAATATTGAGAGATATAGCTAACCATCTCTTCCATTCCAAAAATCATATCGGAGCTGTTCTGACCCTGAACAACCTCCCCATTATGCCGACCAGTAATCTGTAAGTTATTATAGTCCGCTCCTCGAACTAACTCTGGCCCGACCGCATTGAAACCTTTTGACCCTTTTGCTCGAACCCATTGAATATCACCACTTTGCCAGGCTCGCTCACTCACATCATTGCCAGCAGTAACGCCGAAGATATATTCATGAGCTTCATCAACTGTTACGTTTTCCGCACGCTTCCCAATCACCACAGCCATCTCAGCTTCATAATGTAAATTTTCAGATTCCGCCGGTCTAACTATGGCGTCCTCTGGACCAACAATTGAACTTGCCGGAACAATAAACAAGCCTGGATACTCTGCAGGCTCTCCAGTGATGTGGCTACGAAAGTTTAAGGCTGTCATGAAAACTAATTTAGGATCTACTGGCGCCTCCATTCTTAATTCATCACGCATAAATTTCGTGCCAGTATGCTCCATCGTCTCATAAGGTGCCCCTGCTAATTGATAAACCTCGTCACCATGAACCATACCCCAATGAATCTCACCGTCACCTTGCGAATAACGAACAAATCTCTCTAATTCCTGCGCCCCAGAAAAGCTACTAAAGAGACCAAAAACGGCAATCGATGCGCATAAACTTAAAAGTTTCATATAAGACTCCAAAAAGTTTTAAAACCAAATTCTATTAAACTGATCTGAACTCAACGTTCGCGCTTATCTCCTCTCGGGTAGTACGCGTCTTGTTTGCGGCAACATTAACATCTTCATACCCAAAACTAATACCGAACAATATTCGTGTATCGTCTTTTATCTGAAAGGCTTCTCTTACCAGTTCAGGGTAGTTCCTCATGGTGCCCATAGGACAACTATGCAAACCAAAACTTACCATCGTCAACATTAGAGTCTGAGCCCACATACCTACATCTATGGCTACCGTGGTTCCGAAGGCTGGATTCATTCCTATGAACGCTATATACGGGGCATCAAAAAATTCGAAATTTCTAAGCGACGCCCGCATTCGTCCTTCCTTATCATCGCGACCGATATCCATTGACGAGTATAACGCCACCGCACAATCGACCTGTCTTTTCCTGTATTCATTTTCAAAAGTACTTCTGTAAGGATAGTCTGGATTGGCCTCAACACCGGACGTAACGTTCGCAACCATCTTTCGCTTAAGCTTATCTTTCAATTCTCCGGATGCCACGTATACCTTCCAAGGCTGCACATTACAATTTGATGGTGCTTTTTGGGCAATCTCAAATATTCGGTTCAAGACTCCCTGAGGAACCTCTTTATTTAAAAAACCTCTCACGGAGCGACGCTCGTATATCGCATCAACAAGACCCATGCCAGGATCGTTTGCTTGGACTTCATCTTTAATTTTTTCGACTCGCATAATACTCACTTCTATTCCTAGCTATTTTCGTTAAAACCAGAATCACTAACTTAAAATTCTGCCCCCATCCACATCAACCGTTGTCCCAGTCACAAAATTATTATTCATCGCAAATATCAGGCCTTCCGCGACCTCTCCCGCTGTGCCGCCCCGTTTGATGAGGTGACCGGAGGTCATCGCCCGGAGACGTTCTTCTTTCTCGTCCCCCAGATGGTCAAACATTGCTGTATCAATCGTTCCCGGAGACACAACGTTCACTCGGATCGGAGCAAGCTCCACTGCCAAGCAGCGCACCATATTTTCAACAGAACCACCCACACAGCTCAGCGCAGACGTATTTGGAGTAATTTTACGTGCTGGCGAACCACTCACCAATGTTATCGATCCATTTTCCTTGACATAGGAAACGCCTTCCCTAACAACCTTGGCATAACCCCATAATTTGCCGTAAGCAGCTTTAAATTCATCTTCGGTTTGTTCGACAAATGGTTTTAGTGTCCTCTCACCGCCAATCGCCGCAGAAACTAAATGATCTATGGTGCCGGCTTCCTTAAAGATAGCGTGCAACTCATCGGCATTATGGGTGTCAGCCTGTCGCACATCGAAACTACCCGCACTCAATTCTTTTGCTTTGTCTATATGTGCTTGGGTTCGTCCTGCGGCCCACACATTGGCACCAAGCTCACTAGCTGCAACAGCAGTGGCTAAACCAATACCGGCCGTACCACCGATGATCACTATATTTTTACCGGACAAATTATTAGTCGTCATATATTCCTCCTTTAGAGAATGCTTCCTGTTTCATAAAACTACCAATAAATTGATTAGCTTTCCTCATATTTAAAATCTATCCGCACCCATTTAAGCAATTGAAGAAAATCTTGTATTGGTCAACACACGTTCATAGCGTTATTGTTAAGACACACATGTTAGCATAACGTAAAATCAAGTTTAGGCGACGACCATCAGAATAAAGCGATGGTGCCTGCTGATTTTATTTTTTTTCCACCGATAATCTGGAGCAAACCATGGCTAGGATGTTTTTCTCTTTATTAACCATAACTTTCATATCATCGTGCAGTAGTTGGGTGCAGGTTACTAGCGAGGGGCAAACAGTAAGACTTGTTGCTGCTGATGTCCCGACAAACTGTGATCGAATAGGCAGAGTTCAGGCGCAAACATTAGGCCGTGTAGTTGGCATAGAACGAGGAGCAGAGAGACTGCAAGAGGAGTTAGCTCAGATTGCTCGCAACGAGGCCGCTGACGCCGGCGGAAATACTATCGTCCCAGAATCCCAAATCACGAATGGTCGGCAGACCTTCGGAGTCTATCTATGTCCCTGAAATGCTAATGCGCTATCCCTATTGTTTCACTTCAAGTCACGGTAAGGTAGATTGACCGTATGACCAAAAGTGATAAACTAGTCAAATGGTCAAAGCATTAGAACTCCTTAACCAAGAAGCTGGACTGCCGGGGCGCGGAAAATTGTTACCAAACCGCGATGACCCCAATTTCAAGATCCAGCACAGAATATTAGAAGTTGCCACTAAGCAATTCGTCCAGTTTGGTTATCGCAAAACCAGCATTTCTGATATAGCTGATCACGCAGGGATCGGAAAGGGGTCTTTGTACCTGCACTATAAAAGCAAGCAGGAGCTATTCCTTAGCTGCCAACTCGAAGAGCAGCGAGTCCTTTATGAGCAATTTGATCAGATCTCGGAAATGCCTAAAAAAAATCGATTAAAGGCATACTTGGAATGTACTCTTACGTTTGCAACTTCTGCCCCAATCAGCAAAGCTCTCCTCACAAGACCTAAAGACTATGCTGCTCTGATCAATGAAATGGGCGCAGCAAATATTAAGAATCTTTCTGCTGCTGGTACTGACCTAATAGTTAAAAACATAATCAGCTCAGCAAATAAAGAGTTACGTTTAGAGGATCAAAAATCACTCGCAGTTACGATCAGTCTCCTAACTTCCGCTATCGGACACTTACCTGAAATAATTTTCGAAATGTCCGAGGTACAAGTAAAAGATTTTGTAAANACGCTCGTGTCGCTTCTTGATCACGGCACGCGNAATCTNAAGCANANCTAATCAAAGAGAACNGTAATGGAAANAATACTTNTAGCACTAACAAAATTATTCAGCANAACGCCCAATTTTATTCTCCACTATAAAAGACAGGTATTAGCTGTGTTACTNGTCATCTCAGCATTTCTTTTTTATGGCATTTTTAGTCTTACCGTCTTCGACATGTCTAGCGATAGCTTTTTGGAAGATGAGAATCCTGCTCAAATAGCTCTCGATGANTTCAGAAGACAGTTTGGTGGAGATGACTCTGTATTCATTATTTACGCTGCCAAGGACGGAGATGTTTTCTCGCGCGAGTCGCTCACAGCAATCCAAAATCTGACACAAGATTTGGTCGACTGGGAAGACCTGGACAGAAGCGATTATGGGGATGTCCCATGGGATGAGTTATCGCACATTAGAAGGGTCCAATCTCTTGGGAATATTCGAGTACAAGAGAGCATTGGAGATACNTTAAGGTCAGACAGGTTAATACCTCGTCAACTCCCAGAGACAGACAGTGAACTCCAAGCGCTTAAGCGAAATGCATTAGACCAGAAAGATTTCGTAGGCGCTTTTTATTCACCCGATGGCTTATACGGCGCTATTTTAGTCCAAACTGACTATGGCACGATTCCCGTTGAAGGCTATGAGTCAGCTGTTGACGTTGCTGGCATCGANCTTGACGATGGTTTTGCCAGCTTTGATTTATCCTTNGACGAAACGGCAGAAGTCCAGGAAGTTGAGTTCCAAGATACTGANCAGCTTGCGTACTTTGACTTTGATACTGCTCTAACTGAAGTCTACGAGANCTATGAATCACAATTTGACTTTTACCCAGTTGGCACACCGTCGATGATGGGTCAAATGCAAGGCGTGCTAAATCAGATGGCGATTTTAGGCACTCTGATGGTTCTAATATTCTCATTATTGTTGTGGATATTGTTTCGATCAGGGAGCGCACTAGTGTGGCCCATGGTCACCATTGCATTGAGTGTTGCATGGTGCTGGGGAATAACCGTTTGGCTAGGAGTTACAATCTCCACAATGATCGCACTGACCGTCCTACTGATATTTGCCGTTGGGATAGCTGACTGCGTCCATGTCATGAGTGCCTACTTTACATTTAGACGAGACGGGATCGATCACTATGAGGCTCTATCCCGAGCCTATGAGAAAGTCAGTCTGGCTATTTTACTAACAACATTGACGACCGCTGCTGGCGTGTCTGTTCTAGCAACATCAAGCCTAGAACCAATCAAAGTTTTTGCCATCATGTCGGCCATGGGAGTCGTACTGGCGTTTCTTTTCACTATTTTTTTACTCCCAATTCTACTTGATCTCTGGCATCCATCATCAATAGACAATAAAGAAAAGCCCAGCCTGGCTGACAGATTAGGTTTCAGGTGGCATTCTTTAGAAAATAAAACGCAATTGTTAATAGCAGCAGTCGTTGCCGCCATTGTTTTCTTATCGCTTGGGTTTTTAGTCGGCACCTTCATCAATTTTGTGATTGGCTTAACGTACTGGATTGTAAACTATCAGCGAGCAATATTATCCAAGGTACCAGCAATAGTGGANTCCTCNCCACACTTGATTATTTTGATATTCGGGGTTGGCTTCGCAATTTGNGCCTATGGCGCCACAAAAATCTTAATCGACACAAATATTGCAGAAATGTTCAGATCTGATCACCCACTGACGATTGCTGTGGAAGTCGTCGATGAAAACATGTCTGGCGCCCAAAATATGGAAATCATGATTGACACCAAGAAAACCGANGGGATGTTAAACNTGCAACTGTTGTCAGCGGTCGATCAACTTCAAAGTCGAATTGAGGAAAGATACCCGGAAATAATTGGCAGAACCAATTCACTAGCCAATATTGTCAAGGATACTAATCAAGCCATGAACGGCGACGATCCAGCCTTCTATCGTATACCTGAATCTGATCAAGCAATATCTCAACTACTTTTCATGTTCAATAGTGCCAACCCGGATGACCGACGAAATATCGTGTCAGATGACTACAGTAGGTCGCACATTTCGGTCACCGCAAGGAATATGGGTTCCTATGAATACAAAGCGCTCTTCGAGGAAATCGCCANTGACGTCGATGACACATTCAAGGATGTTGAACCCGAATTTCCNGGTTTAGATGTAAATCTGACTGGCTCAATGGCTACCCTGATGGTCATGGCCGATGAAGTAGCTAACTCCCAGTTCAATAGCTTTGCGTTAGCACTCCTAATCGTTAGTTTGATTATGATGATCTCGTTAGGATCCATTAAAGGTGGTGCGATGGGTATGGTTCCGAACGCAATACCAGCGTTTCTAGCATTTGGTCTCATGGGATTATTCGGTATTCCTCTGGACACGGATACGTTGCTTATCGCACCAATTATTCTAGGCATCGCCGTGGACGATACGATTCATTTCATGACTCACTACAGAATAGAGCTGAGTAAAACCGGAAGTATCGGCATAGCGCTCGATAGCGCCATTAAAGAAGTTGGTCAGGCGGTGATGTTCACAACTATGGTCATAGGGTTAGGGTTTGCCGTTCTCAGCTTTTCAGATTATCTGGGCATGGCAAAAGTAGGTTTCTTTGGATCGATGGCAATATTTGTAGCTCTACTTTGCGATCTTTTCCTGATCCCAGCAATGATAATAATTTTCAAACCAAAGTTTGGAGTGAAAGATGTCGATACTCAGACTAACTTCCAAGAGGCAACAACATGATAATCAAACAAGGTCTAACCTATCTGACGGCTCTATTCCTGGGAATCGGCACCTTATACTCTGGCGCCCAAGAAATTTCAGGCCTGGAAATTATGCAACTTGTCGAAGATGCACAGCGACGGACGAATGACTCTTCGTTCAATCGTATGCAGCTTTCAAGCTGCAAATTCGGTGTCACTGACGGGAGAATAACCTGTGCAGAGAGACCCCGAGTGAAATCCCTTGAGTCTGTTTCCAAAAATTACGGTGCAGAACTGAAAGACACCAAGAGCGTCACCATAACACTCGAGCCAGCAGCCGANAGAGGAATCGGAATGCTGAGTTATGCTTATGATGAAGCAGGGCGTGACAACGAGACGTGGCTCTATCTGTCAACTCTTGGNCGGGTGAAGCGAATCGCAGCNGGAGACACAGATGAGGAAACAGAACCGGCATCACTTTTTGGCTCGGAATTTACTACTGAAGATACTGATACAGGTAAATTAGANGAATATTCCTTTAATATCCTTGAAGAAACCACTACTTCAGGTCGAGAGGTATGGAAATTAGAAATGATTCCGAACGAAGAAAGGGCGAGAAAAACTCGCTATTCAAGNCAAATTCATTATGTCGATAAAGAGCGGCTCGTTACCTTACGCTCGGAGATGTACGACAGATACGATAAAGAAATTAAGCGATTAATGGCCTCACGAGTTGAACTTGTCAATGACGTATGGATGTCACGGTCATTGACCATGATGAACCTGGTCACGAATAGATTATCTAACATGGCCTTTGTAGAGATTTATACTGACCTCNCAATCGATGATGAATTTCTGACACAGAGGACTCTGACTGATGCNGCNTATAGNGAAACTGAGTTAGAGAGCTTGAGAGCTCAATTAAATCAATAACGAGTTTTTCTGATCATGTCGCTTCTCAACAAGAACGTCTGTTTTATCTTGGTTTTTGTTGCATATGCCAGCTACTCTCAACAGGATGTAAACCTTGCTTCTGACGAGGAAGATATNCTTAGTGAGGAAATCATATTCGACGACGATCTGTTCGGTAATGTTTTTGACGAACCACCCACNCACGAGAGCGATTCTTGGCTGGACGGTCTGACCGTTCGAATCCGCCAACAATTTTACGGTCAAGTTAACAGCCACTCCATTGAGCCAATTCCTGGGTTTTCCTTCCCGAAAAATGCAGAACTTGAAAACAATCGTTTAGGTATCAACTTCCGCTTTCAAAATAGTTTTGCTCCCGGATGGTTGTTTCAAGCAAGCGGGCAGACGAGAGCCTTCTGGAAAGATGACTATGAATACAAAGCTAATGGCAACAACTTTGACGCTGAATCGCGCATCAACGAATTCTTTGTTCAGCGGAGTTTTNAGCAGCACAGCNTTAAATTCGGCCGTCAAACAGTAGTTTGGGGAGANACCGTTGGCAACTCTGTNCTTGACGTTATAAATCATTTTGAATTTCGAGATTTCACAATTATNGACATCGAAGATGCAAGATTGAATCAATGGATGGTCGTTTGGGATTATTTTGGCGAGGAGAGNAATTGGTCAAGTTTCATTAATCTGTACCCTGAATTTAACCCNGCAGGGGTACGAGGTAGTCCTTTTTTCTTCGAGCCNACATACAACTTAACNGATTACCAGCGTGATGGAGAAGTCCTCGTCGAAGTAGGGACGCAATGGAAAAAATCCTTCGACTTGAGTGATATAAGCTTCATGGCAGCCTATCTTTATGATAACCAAATGAGATTCGAGGATCCAATATCAGGNTTTGGCGATGCTGTCGGCAAAAAGAACGACTATATACTTTTGGGTTTCAGCGCAAATCGGGCAATTGGGCGACTACTGCTTAACTTCGATCTAGCATTTAGCCATGATGTTTTAGCTGACAGTTTCAATTTCCCTGGAACATCAGCCTTGGCCTCGCCCTTAAATTTAAAGAAGGANAGATTAGGCACATCCTTTGGATTCGAATGGGCAATAGACAACCAACAAAGTGTGAGCCTTGGCGTTCAAGCTCAAAAACTTCTCGATGAANGGGAAGGTCTNCTTCCAGGACAACAATTAATCTANGAGGGAGTCTATGGAAGCTGGCTAGTCCGCTACACTAACAACTTGCTCAATTCTGATCTTACAGTCTCATCAACATTGCAAGGGAACATTGACGGAAATTCCCTCCTCGCATTTCTCTCCGCCAACTACACCATATCCGACAATTGGGCGATAGGCGCCTCGATCATAAGCATATCAGCAAACACCCAGTCGCCTTTAATATTTTTTGATGAAGATCTTCGTTTAGGATTTACACTCGAGTACTCGTTTTAATTACGAGGCAAGTCAAAAGCTTCCCTATCAAACTCGTCTTCCCAATTAGCTACTGCTGTGGATACAGATAAATCACCCCCGACATTCATTACGGTTCGCAACATATCAAGNGGACGGTCAAACGCAAGGATAAAACCTACAACAGCTGCATTCTGCTCAGGGGTCATTCCGATTGAGTCCATAACAGCTGCCATCAAAAAAAGTGATGCACCTGGTACTGCAGCAGTACCAATAGATACAATGGTGGTCGAGCCTGCCACCAGCAAATAGTCTGCCAATGACAGATCAATATTAAAGGCNTGCGCGCCAAAGACTGTGACTATACCAACATATAAGGCCGTGCCATCCATATTGATTGTTGCTCCAAGAGGCAAAACCGTAGAGGAAACAACCGGCTTAATCCCTAAATTTTCCTCGGCACAGGACATTGAAATAGGTAGGGTCGCTGAGCTTGAAGAGGTAGAAAAAGCCATAAGCATGGCATCCCGGGCTCCCAAGAAAAATTTNATTGGCGACAACCCAAGCATCAATTTCATGATGATGAGTCCGTGCATAAACATCATATGAGCAAGGAAGCCAACGGCAACAGCCAAGGCTAGTGTCAGAACATCTAAAAGCGCCCCTACTCCTGCTGTGCCTGANAGCTGAGCGATCAGTGCAAATGCACCAAAGGGCGCCGCCTCCATTATCCAATGGGTAATTCGAAGCATCGCCTCTGCTCCAGCACTCATAAAATCAGCAACCGGTTTACCTAAATCACCGATCGTTAACAGACTTATTCCCAACAACAAAGCAAAAAAGATGATCGCCAGAATATTACCCTCCGCCATCGCGGCTATCGGATTTNCCGGGACGATACTCATTAAACGCTCGCTCAAGGGGATAGCTTCTTGAACCGACGTAGGCGCGACAGCAGAGAGATCAACCCCCGTACCTGGTTGCATTATTGCCGCAAGACAGAGACCAATACTGATCGCGATTAACGTAGTGACTAAATAGAGCGCAAGTGTTCTCACCCCCAGTGAGCCAAGTTTACTTGGATCGCCCATGGAGATTATTCCGGAAACGAGGGTCACAAAAACTAGCGGCACAACTACCATGCGGATTAATCGGATAAATAACTCACCAATCCACGCTATAGCAACAACACCTTCCCCCCAGGATACNCCAAGGACAACCCCAAGAAGCATCGCTCCTAGAATTCTTTTCCATAGTGCTATTTGAAACCACACATTCATTTTCAGTTAACCATCTCTATAAGCTTCAAAAATCCGTCTCAGTTTTTCACCAAACCAATCAATTTATTAGGTCGTTATTTACTCTTGATGTGAGACTATATAAATTCATACCATTCTTCCAGTATCACACTTCTAATTATCAGGTTATTTTTATGCCACAGTGGGTTGAGGGAAAGATTGCGGAAAATATTCATTGGACTGACAATCTTTTTACGTTAAAAATTGATGCTGACATTGATAAATTCGCCGCTGGTCAATTTACAAGTGTGGCTTTAGACATTGATGGCGTGAGAATCGCCCGCCCCTATTCATTCCTTAATTCACCAGATCAAAGGCCACTCGAATTTTTTTTCTACACTGCCATAGAAGGAAAATTATCTAACGCTTTAGTCAAATTAAAGGCCGGAGATAGCGTATGGATCAAAAAACAAGCCAATGGCTTCTTTGTGTTGAATGAAATTCCACCATGCAAAGATATCTGGATGCTTGGGACAGGCACAGGAATAGCGCCTTATCTATCGATACTGAAAACACCCGTTGTTTGGGAACGATTTGAGAAAATAGTTCTGATCCAAGCTGTCAGAACTCGGGCTGATTTACGCTACCAGGAGCTAATCACGAACCTAGAAAACAAATTTGAAGATCAATTTTTTTTCCGGGCCTTCGTTAGCAGGGAAAACATAGAAGGAACCTTCCATGGCAGGATTACAGCTAGTCTTGAGGATCGATCATTAGAAAAGCATCTGGGTTTGGATCTAAATGTTGAAAATTCTCACATTATGCTGTGCGGAAACCCCGAGATGGTTAAAGATTCAGTCGAGATATTAAAGCGGCGGGGTTTTTCAAAACACCGTCGGAGAAAGCCAGGACAAATTACCGTAGAAAACTATTGGTAAAAAAAGATCATTATGGGTAGTTAGCTGGAGCTTTGCGGGCCGCCAGAATTTTTTCAATGTTCAACCCAACATCCACGAGCAGTTGTTCTTGGAACGAAGGCGCAATCAAGGTTAGACCCACTGGACGACCGTCCGACTCATATCCCATGGGCAGGGTAAGCGCCGGGTAATTCGCAAGAGCCGCGATGCTTGCTTGATGATTATTAACTCCAAGCAGAATATCGATTCCTGACTCGGCGAATAAGCGATCCAATGAAGTTTGTCCCCAAGCTCTTAATTCAGCTCCTAAGTCCTCCAACTCCTCTTCTGACAAATTCAAATCAACCATTAAGTCCACTAACGCCTGGCCATAGGGTGCCCTAATTTCTCGATCAACCAAGTTGAATTCTTGAAGGGCGGAGACTGAGTCAATCTCAACTGAAGCAGAAGCATTTTTTTGAAGGTAACTAACCAAATCTCTCTTCATCTCTGCACCTAAGAACTCACTGAATCGAGGATGCCTTTCATTCTGAAAATCAACCTCCTGCAAATTAAAACCGTTCTCAGATAGCAGACGAAGAGCGTTTTGATATTGCATATTGTCAGCATAAGTAGTGAGGATACCAAGTGTTCCGTTATCTGTAGGCGCTTGTCTTATGATCAACCGCAGATCTTCGCTTAAACGAGGCATTGCTGGATCCTCTCGGTCAAAGCCGACCATAGCATTAAAAAGCGTTACCACATCTGCCACTGAGCGACCCATTGGTCCGACGGTGTCAAGCGTAGACGAGATAGGCACCACCCCTGACCTACTTAAAGATCCCGTTGTTGGCTTTAAACCAACGAGGGAATTAGCACTGGAGGGAGATAAAATGGAACCCGAAGTTTCCGATCCTACTGCAACTGCGGCGTAGTTGGCGGCAATGGATGCTCCACTACCTGAACTAGAACCACCCGTACCAAAATCCAATCGACCGTATGGGTTTAACGTTTGACCGCCAACTGCACTATAGCCAGAAGGACAGTCTCTACAAAAAAAATACGCCCACTCACTCAAATTTGCCTTACCGAGTACAATCGCTCCCTGCTCTAAAAGTCTGTCGGTTATAAAAGCATTGGTCGTATGATTTTCTATTAAAGCCGCTGCCCCAGCCGTTGTCGGTATGCCTGCAAACCCAATATTGTCTTTTAATAGTACTGGAATGCCAAAAATAGAGTTTTTATTCCGTCCCTCGCTCTTGAGTTGAATCTCATCAAGTTGGCGGGCACGCCCAATCGCGTCAGGATTCAAAGAAATGACGCCGTTAATAAAGCGACCATCATCCGATTCCATTTTTCGTATTCGGTAGATATAGAAAGTAACAAGCTCCTCGTACGACAAATCACCAGAATTCACAGACTCCTGCAGCTCAGATATAGATTTTTCCACAATCAATTCCGAAAGGCGCATGTACTCGGCTTCGCCAACATTTTCCAAGGCTTCTTGAAATGGCTCCCACAAGGTATTCTTCTCTCTTAATCGAGAATTAAGTAATTTATAATGCATACTTTGGTCGGCATGTTGAGTAAGCAGGGCAAGCATTTGCGCCTCAATTTTGCTCAAGCTTTGGGTAGGGTCAGCAGCGAAGCAATAACCAAAGATCAAGGGTAAAATCACTATTCGGTTTAGGAGTCGCTTAACTCGTTTCATATTCATTTCTTTGAAAATATCTGGCAGTGTGGAAAAATAAAGTGTTGGTTTGAGATAGTAGTTCTAACCATAATGCGAATACTTAATTTCATCAAATAAAAAATCGTTTTCCGCGAGCGAAGGGAATTATGAAAATCATTGCAATAAGCTTTGGCTGTTTGACGATAGCGCTGCTCGCACACTCCGCATTCACATTAAGGACCACCAACGCCGAACTGGCCCACGAGTTAGAGATCGCAGGCTCATACCAGCGACAAGCACAAGAACTAGCCTCGCTTAATACTCAGCAGAAATTGGCTTTCGACGCTAGTATCGCAGAGCTCCAAGAGTCCTTACTAAAGATGGAATCTCAACTATCGGACCTGTCCGCAGCGCTAGAGGTAGCCAAAGAACAAATAGACCCAGACTATCAACAAATTTTGGAAAGAGCCCGAGCAGAGGCTGCCAAGGAGATCGATTCAACAAGGAGTACAAGCAACAGTCAGGGGGCCTTTTCTATATTTTCTAATTCTGAAGTGACTCGAAAATTGGCCGAGGAACGAACCGCATCAAACTACACCGATTATGTTACTGCTGCCAATCTCAGTCCGTCTGAAGGCGAGTTGTTTCTTGAAGCCTTGACATCATTTCACGACGAGCGGTATCAGATGATTGACCTCCTCATGCAGGGCAATCTTTCCAATGATCAGGCACTTGCTTATTTTGGGCCAAATGCCATCACTCACAACCTCTCGTTTGGCCTCACAACAGATCAGCAGGATCTGCTTCGAGCTTATAATCTTCGATCAAGCAGAAATGCCGCCAAAACGGTTTACTCGAGCCTTCTTGATCCTTCGGGAACTTTGCCGGAATCTGAGACGCAACCCATGTTGGATGTCTTGCTCGATGAACTCTACTCCGAGGAAAATAATTACGGCTCACTCGTGAGTGCGGATGGCAGCATGAAAAGCGCATACGAAACGAAACTACAGGCTCTTGATCGGGCTCACACAAGAGTCCAAAGCGAATATAGTGGGGCAGAATTGGTTCAATTTGACCAACTTATCGAGAGTTTAACCGGCACTGTAGACGTGGTGCTTGAAGCTAACGAAGATGCTTCGGGAAACATGAATATCAGAAACATGCGTATCAGCTCAGACAACTTACCGAATTGAGATTGATAGTGATCTCAATAGGCAGGCGTGACATATAATCGTACAATGATTAGCAGTAACGTACTAAAAGGGGTTCAAACAAATGAATTTGCAGTCTAGATTAAGCCAGCAGGCAAGATTTGTTCTAACACTCATGATGATTGGTGGTCTCGTCTCGTGCGGGGATTCCAATACATCGCAACCGGAACTCGATACGACTGCTAGTCAGACCCTTGGCTATACAAAAATAAATGAACCCAATGCAGACGACCCGCTTGATGCGCAAATCTACGAATTAGACAACGGGCTAAAGGTTTACTTGACGGAAAATCATGAAGAACCAAGATTTTATGCGGAAATAGCGGTACGCGCTGGAAGTAAACACGACCCAGCTGATGGCACCGGCCTCGCTCACTACCTTGAGCACTTGCTGTTCAAGGGTAATCAGAACCTTGGCACTTTGGACTATGAGGCGGAAAAGCCCTACCTCGACGAAATCGTTAACCTCTACGAAGAGCATTTCTCTGCGACTGATGACGAAAGAAGGGCAGAGATTTATAGCGAAATCAACAGAGTGGCTCAAATCGCGGCGGAATATGCGGTCCCCAACGAAATAGATAAAATTTATAACTCAATGGGCGGAACCGGGCTGAATGCCCACACTTGGTATGAAGAAACTGTTTACAAAATAGGACTGCCATCCAATCGTCTAAAGCAATGGGCTGAAATTGAGTCAGATCGATTCGTTAATCCCGTTTTTCGCCTGTTTCACACAGAGCTTGAAACTGTCTACGAAGAAAAGAACCGCTCTTTGGACAACGCTGGTCGGATAATTGGTACTGCAATCGACGAACTTCTTTACAAGGTACACCCCTATGGCCAACAGCCTACAATAGGCACTGTTGAACATTTAAAGAACCCTTCTTTAGTTTACATACAGAACTACTTTGACACATATTATGTGCCAAACAACATGGGAATATTTATTAGCGGTGATATAAATATAGAAGAGACCATCGCGCTAATAAGCGAGAAATTTGGTCACTGGATCCCAAAGCCCATACCTGAGGTTGGCCCATGGTCAGAACCGCCTATTGAAGGTGCTGAAAGGCGCACTGTGCAGTATCCTGGAGAAGAACAGGTTTCGATCGCATTCAGAACTGCTGAGAATGGACACGAAGACAAGGAAGCATTAGTTCTTGTAGATATGATTCTGGACAATCGAACAGCAGGTTTAATTAATTTAAATTTGACCCAACAACAGCTCGTTTCAAGCGCAGGGTCGTCTCCCCTTTTCTTAAATGATTATGGGTCTCAAAATCTTTATGGTGTGCCAAAGCCAGACCAATCCTTGGAAGAAGTCGAACAGCTTTTACTCGACCAACTCGAGCTAATTAAAGTCGGTGAGTTTGAAGACTGGATCATCCCAGCGATTATTAATGACTTCAAAAAGAATGAAAAAGCAGGCCTTGAATTCAACCGTGCGAGAGTCGATACCATGCGACAATCTTTCATCGAGGGTTCTGACTGGGATTATCACATTGCTGAAATTAACAGGATGGAACAACTCACGAAAGACGATGTCGTCGCAGTCGCAAATAAATATTTTGGAGACGACTACGTGTCAGTTTATCGTGTGGATGATCAGCACGTAATTCCTCCGGTTGAGAAGCCACAGATAGACCCTGTCACCATTGATCCGACGCGACAATCAGAGTTCGCAGCGAATATCCTAGCCATGCCTTTTGACGAAATCGAACCGGCCTTTGTTGAGGCTGACGCTGACTATCGGGTCATAGAATTCGCCGAAGGAGTCGACCTGTACTATGCTCCGAACCCACTAAACGACTTATTCACCTTTTCCATTGGTGTTGAAGTTGGCACTGAAGAAAACGAAAAACTCGGACTCTCTGCCACGCTTTTAGACGTCGCAGGAACTCCGACACTATCGAATGAAGAATTAAAGAAAGAATGGTATCGAATGGGCTCAGAATTCAGATTTGGCGCAGGCGAAAATTCCTCGGCGTTTACCGTTTCCGGATTGGATGATGAATTTGAAAACTCGTTAGCGCTAATGATGGAATTAGTTAATAATCCTGTTGCCGAGCAGGAAACCTTAGACCAGTTAAAAGGAATTTTGATTAAATCTCGGAACGACCAGAAGAGTTCGCCTCCTGCAATTGCTCAAGCTCTGTATATGTACAACCGCTATGGCGAAGAATCACCTTTGCTCGAAGCACTTACAACCCAAGAGATCCTAGAAACAGACTTGAATGAATTGACATCACTTCCATCAAATTTACTGAACTATCGACAAACCATTGCCTACACAGGTTCAATGCCCCTCGAGGATCTAGTTGAAGTGCTTCGAAGGTCGTATCCAATAGCGGATGACCTCCAAGAAACGCCAGAGTTTAGATTACGTACTGCTAGACAGATAGAAGACACTGAACTTAAGGTGGTAGACCAGCAGACTGCCCAGGCCCAAGTTCGAATAGAGTTTGCAGACGGCACCTATAACCCTGATGATGCTGTTCTTTCTTCTATTTATACGAATTATTTTGGCAGTGGTATGTCAAGCGTTGTATTTCAAGAACTCAGAGAGGCTCGGGCCCTTGCTTATTCAGCCCAGGCCCGATATTCGCAGGGTAGTCGTGAGAATGCCGAAAATTTAATGTTAGGTGTCATCGGAACACAAACTGATAAAACAGTGGATGCGCTTACCGCTTTTCTAGACTTAATAGACAACATGCCCCGTTCTTCGGAAAGATTTGAGGAGTCAGTAAACTCCCTGCTCAATCGTTATAGGACAGCCAAGCTGAATTTTAGGGAAGTTATTGGAGCAGTTAGAAGCTGGGAAAGACTTGGATTTGAAACTGACCCGAGGCGAGAACGCTTCCGGCAATTACAAGACGCGAGTTTAGAAGAGTTGTTAGCTTTTCAGCAAGAGCACATACAAAATCGTCCAAAACTTATCTCAATAGTCGGCGATCTTTCGATTATTGATAAAAACGAATTAGAACAATTTGGAACCGTTGAAGAAGTTCAAGTGGATCAATTATTCGTGGAATAATGCTGTTTAAAATATTGTCATACTTAAGAATAAAAATTGAGTAACCCTTCAAGGTTTCAGGCTGTCTAAAAGAGGATTTTTATGATTGAGTGTCGCTCTGGTAGCCAATGAATAGCTCAAGTGAAGAAGAAATCGTCTCTGTAAGAGATTTAAGCAAATCCTATGGACCCAATGAAGTTCTTAGAAACATCAACTTAAGCGTTAACAAAGATTCAGTGCTCGGTTTAATCGGTCTGAACGGCTCAGGAAAAACCACGACCATCGAGTGCATGCTGGGCATGCAAAACCCAGATAAAGGCCAGATCTCTCTTTTAAATAAGCCAGCAAGCTCTATCCATGAAACTAATGGTGGTGTCGTTGGCATTTTTGATACACCAAGTCTTCACCCAAATCTAACCGTAAGACAGAGCCTTGAACACGCCGTTCTTCTTTGCGACAAGCCCACACGAAAACCCAGTGACGTAGAAAATCTTCTTGGTGTTGAAAAGTTTTCTAACTACAAAATTAAACATCTCTCGCTGGGTAATAAGCGGCGGGCCTCTATTGCCCATGCATTAATTGGCAGTCCGAAATTAATCGTTCTTGACGAACCGTTCAATGGATTAGATGCGGGTGGTGTAGATGATGTTCTAGCTTTAATTAAAAATTTAAACAGGGAAGAGAATACGAGCTTTATACTCTCCAGCCACCAGCTACCCTATTTAGAGACTATTTGCAGTCACGCAGCTATTCTACATAACGGCCAAATCTCAGCTAGCGGAGCAATCGAACAATTAATATCTGAAGAAAAGTTATTAGTCCAACTTCACATAGGTAATTCCACTTCGGCGGTTCAGCTAATTCAAAGCAATCCAAAACTAGAACTTCAATCAATTGACGAAGATGGTTGTATCCAACTCGCTCTCACGGACATGGATTCTGCTGACTTAAATAGTTGGTTGGTTAATAACAACGTCCCCGTAAAAGAATTAATTGTCCGACGAAGCTCTTTATCAAAATTATTCAAAAAGTTAACAAGTGAGCCAGATAGATGAATGGATTCATGACAGCTCTCAGATCTGAAATCTTTGTTGCAAAACACACTTTTGTGAGCAAACTTGCTTTGATCTTCCCCGCTTTAATTGTGGTGACCCAAAATTTTTTTTCGTGGGTTGCGGACACAGGAAATTCCGCTCGTAACAACTTGATAAGTGGAGGCAGCTTTGATGAAGTAATAGCGTCTAACGCTTATGGATACTTTGTAGACAGCATAAATACTGGAATTACCATGTTGGCTCTTCTAATGGTTTGTATTGCCGCACACAGCTTTAGCTACGATCGAGACAGTGGATTCGTCCGCCACATATTGATTCGCAAGGTCGGGCGAACCACACTGATACTGGCAAAATTCGTCTACCTCCATCTTCTAGCAGTAACCTCATTAACTGTCTTGCTGATCACTGCCTATTTTAATACCGGCTTTTTTTGGGAATATGGTCCGGTAGTTGAGGACGGCTTTGAACTCATTAGCGAAGAAGAAATTGTTGCTGAAATTCTTCTTGGTTTACGCCTTGCTGTAATTCCATTACCCGCAGCGATAGGGTTCGGTTTGATGACATCATCCATAGCACAAACAGCAACCCAAGCCTTAATGACAGCACTAGGAGTAACCTTGGCTGTCGATATATTCAAACCTTCACTTGGAGTTTATGCGGATTACTTGTATGCGAGATTTTTACCCTCAATAGTAGACACCTCCTACTTATCAGAGGTGAGTCGTCTTGTTCGTGGATACTCTGATGTTTTAGTAGATGACAGAATATTACAGATGAACTTATTGATTCCTATACCAACAGCAATAATCTTTATATGCATCAACCTTCTTATTATCAAACAAAAAAAACTTTAAGTATTTATGAAATTTACTTGGTTAATTAGAAAAACAAGAAAGACGTCTAGAATAAATTTTAGTTTTATTTTAATCCTGATGACTTCATGCGTCTCCTATGAACCAGCCCAATTAGTTCCCGAGATAACACTATCCGCAGAGGAAGTCTCGTTCTTTGAATCTGTAGATTCTAATCTGCTTGTGGATTTTGGAATGGAAGTCTCAGTCAACGAGAGTGACTCGTTATTCAATTTAGAGACTCTACCCGGGGTAAGAGTGCGCTCCACTATTTCAAATGGCCCTGCAGAATCCTCTGGCGTGCAAGTTGGGGACATAATCCTTTCTATCAATGACCTGACAACCAATGATCCGGATACCATTCTCGCTATCCAGTATCAGGACCCGCTTGAATCGTATCGCTTTCGAATTCAAAGGAATACCACTGTTTTTGAGGTACCTGTTGCAGGTAGACCAATACCAGAAACTCTCGAATCAAGGGAGCTATATCGTATAGACCCGATTGTCACGAGAGCAAGTTATCGTACAGAGCTTGTTCAAGTTAAAGAGCAGGAACAACTCGCGGCAGCCCAGATTGTAGAGATTTTTCCTGACAGCCCGCTTATCGCCGCAAACTTGCGAAAAAATGACAGAATCCTAGCTATCAATGATGAGTTCATAAATTCTGCACAAGATTTTATCTCAACGGTGAATCAAGATTTTAACCTCGGCGATACAATAGAAATTACTGTGCATAGTGGAGGTGCGATTGAGAATCGCTCCCTCAAACTTTGGGAACCGGAGAGACGGATAAGTCGTATTAGTCTGCGACCAATTTTTAACTATACGTCCTCCTTAAGCCCACCCAGTCAGAGCTTCTCATTGTTAGACCTGTGGCTTTTTGCGGTCTATAGTTATTCCAAAATAGAGAACGAAAGCTCTCATGACATCCTTGGTGTCTTTAATATTACTAGTGATTATGGTGAACTAACCGAAATACAGGAATAAAAGGCAGAGATTTTCTCACTTATGGCTCGCTCTAGATTGTGTATTTTTATATGCCTTTTGGCGTCTCTTCATCTCCGGGTAATTTCTGCCCAAGAAAATTATGTGTCCTACGAGCTTCGCAGAGATAATAACTGGGATGCACTTTTTACCGAAGACATGAATGGTGACGGAAATAACGATCTCATCTATTCTCATTACGATCCTGTCATTGGGAGAGAGCTTTGGATTCATCACCAACAGAATGATGGAACATTTTCGGCAAATCCCCAGCGTATCGAGATCAAAACTGAAATTATTGGTGCGGGGTTCGCCGATCTAAGAAAAGACCCAGGTAAGGAGATCATACTTCTTGCAAGCACCGGCGTTTTTAGCCTCTCGACTGCTATTAATGGTTATGCAGGAAATCTCGAGCACTTAATTGATTGGGATTTAATCGCTGCCATTCCGGACAGAGACAATCTTCATTTTTTAACCACCATAGAAGACTTTAACAACGATGGATATGTCGATCTGATTCTGCCAGGCGAAGGCGGTTACGGGGTATTTCTGGGAAACAGAGATGGCGGTTTTGACCTTAATGCAACCATAGCCACGCTCGATCAAAACCTTTTGCTAGCGCAGCGCAACAATCGCGAAGCAGATTTTGAAGCCAGCATTGGGATCAATTCTAGAGACGGGATTAAAGTCGAGTTGTCAGTTGAGCGTCCAACCCCTTTTCAAGACTTTGTTGAAATATGGAAAGCGAAATCGTCTAGCTCTAGAGCTTTGTTACGCGACGACAACTGGATGCCTTCCCTCCTTTTAGCCGAGCTTACAGGAGATAATCTTAAAGATTTAATCTATCTCAATGTGAACGATGAAGGAGAAGGGCAACTCAATATTCATTATCAAAATGACTCAGGTTTTAAGGAACCCCCTGACTGGCAAGCCTCTACAGATACCCGGGGTACTATTGCATTAGCAGATATTAACAACGATGGAATTCAGGATTTCTATCGTCTCATAGGAGATGGAAACGAGTGGGATGCCCGATTTCATATTAACCGGAACGGCTCATTTAAGTTGTTGGAACCTTCTCAAATAATGCGATTTTCCGGATATGATGCTCGATTAAACTTTGTAACACTCAAGCCTGACAGCGAACTGATCCTCAATGTAAATTCTTACTCGATACCGGTCGTTGACGCCATTAGAAATGCAGCTATTAAACGCACCCAACTTATCTATCCATTAAATCCCAATGATTCAGAAGCATTATACGATCGCCGACCTACTACTCGATTGGAAGAAACTTTTTCTGCAACTAATTTTCGAGGTCTCTCAGAACAAATGTCCTTGCGTTATGATGTAGATGGGGACGGCAATAAGGATGCTCTTTACGTCACTGAGAACGGCACTTTAGCTGCGAAGCGAATTGATAGCTCCCTCCAAATTAGCGATGAGCCTTTTTGGGAGTATGTGTCGCCTCGGACTGTTTTCGAATTTGAGGTGCTACCCTTAAACGAAGACGGCAAGCCTGATCTGATACTGCGGCATGGGGTCTCCACTACAATACTGGTTTCATCACCATGAGACAATTTTTTTATGTCCTATGTATTCTAGTGTTTTACTCTCAGATTTCAGTCGTGAGGGCGCAAGCATTAAATTACAAACATCAGTCATTCACTATCCCTGCGACGACAGAGCAANTAGTNATCGCTATGATTAATGAGGATCATCTAAATGATATCGTCTCTGTTACAGATCAGGGTCTGCGAGTTTATTTTCAACGCGAAGATGGATTCAACTTCACAGAAGCTTTTGATGAAATCAATTTTGAAAACTCTTCAGTTGGTTGGGATCTAAGCTCAGGTTTCAGCCTTGATGGTCAAAATTCAATACTTGGTTTAGTCAATGGAACTGACGTATATTCATGGCAAGCCATTGGAGAATCTATTCAGCAACCTGAGCTAATTCAAAGTGGGCTATCGGGGTTTCTAAGTAAAGGTATCAATCGAGTATTCTTCTCTCGCGATATCAATGGTGACGGCTTGGAAGACCTAGTAATTCCTGGCGCCGGCAGCTTGAGTCTTTACATCGCCAGTGATCGAAAAGATTTTAATAGTCCCATAACTGTTGCGACAAATAATCGAATCAGGACTTCATTGCAAACCAATGATTTAGAAAGACAAGTAGGTCAAGGAGTTCGAATTCCACTTATTGAGATAAGGGATGTAAACAACGATGGGTCGAATGATTTAATCTCACGCACAGAGGAAAAGCTTGACGTATTTATTGCCAATGAGCTGAACCCCCAACCTTTTAAAACATCACCTTCCTACTCAGTAGACATAACGGAAATCGAAGAGCGCCTTGGCGAGTTTGATATCGATAATTTAGATTTCTCTAATCTTACTGGAGTTCTNGCTTTAACTCATGAAGAATTGTTGGAGGACGTTAATGGAGACCATATTGATGATTTGGTTCTTCGAGAAGGGGGTAAGGTATCACTTTTTAGAGGTACAACTAGTGGTATGGATTTTAAAGAACCTACTCAAGTGCTCAGATCAGGCGGAAACGTGCTGAGTACATTTTTATATGATGAAGACGGAGATGGTCTCAAAGATTTATGGTTATGGCGCGTTGAGCCTGTTTCCGTAGGCGACATTTTCCTTTGGCTTGCCTTATCTGGCAGCATCGCGGTAGAAGCTTTCATTTACCCAAATGAAGGCGAAAAATTTTCAAGAAGACCTTCCAGGAAGCTAACTATCAACATGCGGTTTCCATCGGTAATTCGACTTGCCACTTCCTTTCAGGACTTAGCTAGAGATGCTAGAGAAAGCCAAACGGAGGAGTCAATCCCGAGTAAGATAGGGAATTTAGACGGGAAATTGGAAGAGCAAGATGTGTTGGTTCTTCAGCGTAACCAAGTTCAGATATTCTTAAATACGATTAAANCTGAACCNGAAGACTCNCCTTTTTTAGGATCCTTAAATTACAGCAAAGATCGAGANGAGTACGAAATTGACTTTCGNAAGCTCATCAGCGATGTAGCAATTTCAAGAGACCCTATATTCGAGCAGGTCTTCGAATCTGATGCTGATTTATCGATTGATTTAAATACCGAGGTCACCAATGGTGANGTAGTGCCCGCATTGGTCAACGCTGACGCATTAGATGACATATTTGTCTTCACAAGCTACGACAGTAGTAACATTAATGGAATATTGTTACTCTCCCAATAGGAGATTAAATTCTGAGAGTAAATCTTAGGTAGGTTATTCCTCTATGAGAAATGCAGTATGGATATCGTTCGGGATAGCTCTGGTTTTTGTGAATCTCATCGCTGANATTGGAGAATATTTCACCGGCATCCATATTCATATGCTTTTGCGAATCGCGTTGATTTTNGGNGTGACCATGGGTGCATTTGTGCTATCAGGAGCGATAGCTCTTGTTCATAAGATGGATGAAGAAGTGCCTTTATCCGGCCGCGTTAGAGACACATTAAGTGCTGATAAGAAAAAGTCTAAATAGGTGCTGATTTGAACAAATGGATCACTTGGGTCCTGCTTGTANTAGTGTTTTCTTCTTGCAGTGAAGAGCTTTCTCAAGCAAGACCGTATGTACTCACAACTGCTACTACAGGCGGTACTTTTTATCCAGTAGGTGTCGCNATCGCAACTATCACACATGCTCAACTAGCCTCTTCACACNGCATTTCTCTNACTGCGATTAGTTCNGCAGGTTCACTAGAAAATTTAAAATTATTGCGAGATAACCAAGCTCAGTTTGCAATCTTACAGGGCCCTTTTGGAGCCTGGTCATGGACAGGAGAAGGTCCTGTGAGTAGCCCGCAAACCCATCTTAGGAGCGTCAGTGCTCTTTGGAAAAATGTGGAGCATTTCGTTTTACTCACAGAGTTAACGACCAACAAAAATATGTCGGANCTGAACTCTCTAGACGGGCATCGATACGTATTAGGTGCCCGAAATTCTGGAGCAGAGCAAACAGGTCGTTTCATACTCGATACCCTAGGTATAGATTATCAAGAGAAGTTCAATCTAGCCTATATGGGATATGGCCCTACATCGAACGCTATACAAGATGGAAATATTGTTGGGATGAATATCCCAGCCGGCGCACCAGTAAGTGCAATCACCCGGGCCTATGCTATGTTGGGAGACCGAATGTCCCTCCTAAACTGGACAGAAGAATCGTTGGAAAAATTGAACAACAAATATCCTTTATGGGATTGGTATGACTTTCCTCCGGGGACATACCCTAACCAAAATGAGGCCGTACGCACAGTTGCATCACCCAATGTGTTAGTCACCCGAGAGGATATCCCAGAGGACGTGGTTTATAGAATCACGAAAGTAATTTGGGAAAATCTAGCAACTCTTCAAGAAATACACGGTGCNACTAATGACATGCGACCTGAAATTGCTATTGATGGTCTGGGAGCTCCGCTTCATGCAGGCGCACTTCGATACTATCGAGAAGTAGGTTTAACAATACCAGATCGTTTGTTACTAAATGATGCGGAAAACTCAACTCCCATCGAGCGAATAGAAGGACGAAGTCTATGAAATCAGTATACCTTCGGTGGGCAGCATTTGCATTCGCGCTCTTTCATATTTACTGTAACGTTTTTGCAAGCATCTCTGAACTTTGGCTATCTGCAATNCATTTTGGTGGTTTTTGTGCAATTTGCGCACTTATGGCTAATGAATCGGATGATGTTGAAAATAAATCCATTAAGTTTTGGNTTAATGTGGGTTTAGCACTGGTTGCAGTAGCAACTTCGTCATATTTAATTTTGTTCGAAAACGCTCTTTACGCCAGAGAGACAGAGTTCATCATGAGCGATTATATCTTCGCTCTTCTTGCAGTTGGGCTTGCAATCGAATTTACTCGCAGGACTACTGGCTGGTTTATGCCGGTACTAATTCTAATTAGTCTTTCTTATATCTTATTCCTGGGCCGTTACATTAGCGGAGTATTTGCGTTTCCGGGACTTAGCCTGGAAACTGTCCTCTACCGAAGTTTTTTTACTAGTGAGGGTATGTTTGGATTGACTGCTCAAATCTCTTCTACCTTCGTTTTCATGTTTATTATCTTTGGATCATTCCTCCTTCGCTCAGGAGCAGGTGACTTTATTGTTCGATTAGCTCAATGCTTGGCAGGAAGATTTACTGGCGGCGCCGGTCTCGTCGCTGTTGTTGGTTCTGGATTAATGGGTTCAGTATCCGGATCAGCCGTTGCGAATACAGTTTCGACTGGTGTTATAACAATTCCAATGATGAAAAAATCTGGTTTTCAGGGTCAGTTTTCTGCTGGTGTTGTAGCCGCGGCCTCAACAGGAGGAGCACTAATGCCACCAGTAATGGGAGCAGGNGCCTTTGTTCTNGCAAGTTACACGCAGATTTCTTATCTAACAATAATTGCAGCCTCTGCTCTGCCAGCTATCTTATATTTCTTGACCGTATCCTATTTTGTTCGAATCGAAGCAAAACGACTAAGACTAACGCCCACTGGAAATGAAGAGTCTGAAAATATTTCAGATGTGTTAAAGGAAGGTTGGCACTTTATAATCCCGATGATAGTGCTGGTTGGTTTTCTAGTCTCCGGAAGAACGCCAACCACCTCAGCAGCTTTTGCAATACTGAGTGTAATTGGGGCCTCTTGGATATCACCAAAACCGATGAAGTTATGGGATGTATTTGATGCGGTTGTTGACGGAGTCAAAACCATGGTATCGACGGCCTTACTCCTTGTAGCCGTGGGTATTATAATAAACGTCGTAACGACAACGGGAGTTGGTAACGCATTTTCACTTATGATTGTGGAATGGGCTCAAGGCAGTTTACTCGTTACCCTCGTATTAGTGGCACTTGCCTCTCTTGTTCTGGGTATGGGGTTGCCGGTCACTGCCTCTTACATAGTACTCGCAACACTCTCCGCGCCACTAATCTTTGATCTAATAAGCCAATCGCAACTACTCGAAGCATTACAAGCTGGAGACTTACCTAGCAATGTTGCTGCTACAATCGGGTTGTTTGGCGGCGACCCGGTAATCGCTTTACAAGAAATGCCATTGGAAATGAAACAGCTCATTCGTCAAGAAATGATAGAACCAGAACTCTTAACTGGAATGCTGTTGAGTGCACATCTCATAATTTTTTGGCTATCTCAGGATAGTAATGTGACACCTCCCGTGTGTCTTGCGTCTTTTGCTGCAGCTGGTATCGCGGGAACAAGACCAATCGCAACAGGATTAACTAGCTGGAAAGTTGCTAAAGGATTATATCTAGTCCCTGTTCTATTNGCGTACTCCCCCTTAATTTCAGGCACATGGCCAGANCGGATAGAAGTTTTCATCTGGTCGTGTTTGGGACTATACGCTATGGCTGGACTTCTTCAATGGCACTTAGAAACTAAAATCAACATAATGATTGCAGGAGGGCTAGCTACAAGTGCTGCTCTTTTAATGTGGACACCATTCCCAATTTATTTCCATATTGCAGGTGCCACAATCCTACTTCTCATTATATTTTTCCAGAACCGAAATGAAGCAGCAGCAACAGACGAAATCAAANAGAGATTCCTATGAATGAATATAACGCATCACAAATACACTTAATAAAAAGACCCGAGGGGCTGCCTGATCAGAGCAACTTCGAAAAAGTTGCCGTAGAACTGACCCCTCCTTCGGCAGGAGAAGTCTTAGTCAAAAATCACTNNATGTCTGTTGATCCCTATATGCGAGGCCGAATGCGTTCTGAAGGTGTATATGCCGAACCTTATTCCCTCAACGAGCCAATGTATGGAGGCGCAGTTGGAGAGGTTATAGAGTCAAGAGACAGTGGATTAGCAGTTGGCGACATAGTGNTAAATAACGCGGCATGGCAAGATCGTTTTGTGGCAAAAGCCGATGCTGTAAATAAACTTGACCCTTTTGATATGAATCGCCTTTCTCTTTACCTAGGAACACTTGGAATGCCAGGAATGACCGCCTATGTTGGATTATTTCGGTTTGGCGAGCCAAAAGAAGGTGAGACAGTATTCGTTTCAGCAGCCTCTGGAGCCGTCGGTGCCAATGTTTGCCAAATCGCTAAACAAATAGGTTGCAGGGTCATTGGATCCGTAGGAAGTGACGAAAAGGCGCAATGGTTAAAAAATGAATGTGGTGTCGATGAAGTAATCAACTACAAGACCTGTGGCGATCTTACAAAAGCCCTAACTANAGCGGCACCTGATGGAGTCGATGTCTATTTCGAAAANGTTGGTGGCGAGCATCTTCAAGCAGCGCTAAATGCTATGAATCATTTTGGCAGAATCGTCGCCTGTGGGATGATCGGTACATACAATGCAGCNAACCCTCAACCCGGACCCAATAATCTTATGCTAATTGTTGGAAAAAAAATTCGAATTAATGGTTTTATAGTTTTCGATCACAATGACATGCGACAAGAATTTTTGTCAGAGATGGAAGCGTGGGTAAAAACTGAGAAGTTAGTTGTNCGAGAAACTATAATTGAAGGCCTCGATAACGCAGTGGATGCTTTCCTAGCANTATTCTCGGGAAAAAATTTCGGNAAGATGATAGTTAAACTGTAAGTAATACTATCTTGACTGTCATTCCTCAGTAGAACCTCGGAGCCTAATACTTATTTGATTCGCCAGCTCTATGTTACCTCGCAAACGAAAACCTGGAACTGCATTCCGCATTTGGAGGTACATCCAACGCGCCAAATTGTCGTTTGGAGCTGTTATTAAAAAAAACGCATTACTTTCTCTCGCTTTTTGGGCTATTTCTGCTAGGTAAGCTACTGCACTTTCAGTTCTGTTTAAGAAATCCTCATTATTCAATTCAAAAATCAAGTCCCCTGAGTTTAATTCTGCTTCCAAAAGCACCCTCCCCTCATTGAGGGCCCGATGATCCTTATCAATAAAAGCAGCTTTTTCTAAAAATGACTCGGCATCACTGAATTGTCCTCTCCGACTGGCCTCTGCAGACAACTCAACATAACGCAATAAAATTTGCTCAANACCTTCAAGCGCTATTTTATTTGCAGGGTCGATGGCCAAAACCCGCTGAAACCTGCTATAGGCATTATCGTCTACTGGTGTTAGTAACTTATCTTGATCTAAAGCCTGCAATCCCTCGAATAAGGTGTCCGCAATCAATCTTTCCTCCTGACTCGGTTGGGAGGGAATTATTACCATTGTTTCTGTTGCAGGTCTTATATCTGGTGTTTGAACCTTGGGCGGAGATGAGATTGCTTCATCAGTATCAGCCTGCTTTTGTGACTCACAGGCTGTGATTAAAAGTAGACTAATAAAGGAAAGCAACCTAACTTTTTTCATTGATATTTACCGTAAGAGCTCTGAAAAAGAGATGTACTCTAGTAGGTCTCCTGCAGAAACTTCCGTATGTGGTGGCACTACCGCAAGTCCATCCGCGATTGCGAGCGAAGACCCAACACCGGAGCTCTGATTCTGGCATCGCTCGATAAAAGGTGCGCCTGTCTCATCATTTTGAAAACGGACTCGAAGATATTCCTGCCTCTCACTCAAAGAGCNGGAGGAAAAATTTGCTTTTACCGCAAACCCTCTCACGCGTACCTTTTTGGANCCCAACATCGATAACANGCAAGGNTTTACTANCAATAGNAAAGTTACGAAAGCTGAAACCGGATTTCCCGGTANNCCAAAAAANTGNTTNCCCATNATCTTNCCGCTGGCAAANGGNTTACCAGGCTTGATNGCAAGTTTCCACAAATCAAGATATCCATTTTCCTCCACAGCGGCCTTTACATGATCCTCCTCTCCAACAGAAACTCCGCCAGTTGTTATGACGCAATCTACTTTTGCTGCTATCTGTTCAAGGGTATTTCTAGTTTTTTCAAAACTATCATCAACGATTCCAGATTCAACTATGTCACATCCCATCTGTCTTAACAAAGGAGCCAAAGCGTAATAGTTTGAGTTGTAAATTTGTCCAGGTAGTAGCTCATTTCCAGGTTCAATTAATTCATTACCGGTCGTGATAAGTGCGACTTTAAGCCGNCGGCGAGTATCCAATGTTGATCGCCCCACTGATGCTACAAGGNCTAANTCCTGGGGTGTCAATCTGACTCCTGANTCAAGCATTATCGAGCCTTTTGTAATATCTTCACCCATCAAGCGAAGATTTTCTCCCGAATTCGCGGTCTTCAGGATTTCCACTCTATTGCCGGTGACACGACAGTTTTCCTGCATAGCCACGCAATCGGCTCCTTCAGGCAGGGGTGCTCCGGTAAAAATACGTGCCGCTTCGCCGCTTTCTAACCTAGTTCCAACACTACCCGCGATNATACGTTGCGAAATGTATAGTGTGACTGGTAAANATTTTACATCCTCGCTTCGCAGAGCATACCCATCCATAGCACTATTTGTGTGTGGAGGCACATCCAACGGTGCANTGAAGTCTTCAGCCAATACTCGACCCACGCAGTCCGTCAGAGGAGTAGATTCGATCTCTTCAATTGCAGGAAGACTATTTAGAAGAATCGAGATAGCCTCATCGATGGGAGTCAAGTTCTTCATTATTCTATTAAAATCTCCGCCTCATCTATTTCGTTAGGTTTTACACCCGAATCAAAGTCCTTTGCTCTAGGTCTTCCTTCATACAGCAACTTGATGACTTTTTGTAATTGACCATGCCATGACTTTTGCTTTATCCCAAAAGTGTCGAAAATTTTCTTACTTGATAATGTTGAGTTTAAAATCTCGGGAGCACGGACCTCGGTTTCGCTAACCGAAATTGAATCAAGTAACTGATAGATTCCTGAATCATGGTTAGCCGCATACTTAATCACCTGNNGGACGAACTCGTTTTCTCTTTTTGTCTCCAAGCTGGAGTAATGATATGTACCCCAAACATTTGCATCACAATCTACTTGTTTAGCTATGGCAAGTATTGCCGNNGCNAGGTCGCCAGTGTAGGTAGGGCTGAACCGACGACGGGAGGCGACTACATTACCAGCATCCCTTTTAGCGATCCGAATCCAAGATTTTATTAATCCCCTCTTTTTCCTGCCAAATAGCCACCCTGGTCTAANAATTACGTGATCCGGGTGTCGTCTAATGGCACGCTCTCCCTCCAGAGTGGCCATTCCATATATTCCTTGGGGATTTGTGTCATCGTTCTCGTTATAACTCAACTTTTTCGTGCCGTCGAAAACATACGAATTTGATAAATGAAGTACTGGAATATTCAAGTGGTTTGTAATTTCNGCCAGAGCAACAGGCAAGCTTGCGTTAATTTGATAGCAACGCTCTTCCGAGGATTCTGCTCTTTTGAGAGCNCTATGATTGCCGGAAATAAAGTCTGNCAAATTAATAAGCTGNGTTGGGCCGTAGTCAGTNATCATTTTTGCTATCGCGACACCCTCGTCCGGATTGAAAAATTTATCCGGCGGCGCCTTGTAAGGGATCTTTTGCATCCTCAATATTTCGATAAGATCCGCAGCTGTAGGGCTATTGCCACCAACAATAAAGAGCTTCAAAGCGCCCTCCTACCCTATGAGGTTACACATCTGATTAAATCCGACTTGACCAGTATTAAGTTTATGCAGNGTACTTTTTTACCCCGCTCCACTTTTAGGTCATTTTCTAATTCATTCAAGACTAAGAGTTGCTTCCAAATATTTGCAATCTAGAATGGTATGTCATCATCAAAATTATCGAAATTCGCTGACGCTTGCTGCTCAGAATTCTGTGCAGAATCTTGAGGAGGTGATGTTGGCGGANTCGATTGATCACCGAACTCTTGATTTGATCCTGTTGCCCCTCTGCTATCTAGCATTTGCATTTCATTTGCCACTATCTCTGTGGAATACTTCTTAACACCATCTTGCTCATACGATCGAGTTTGCAGTCNGCCTTCTAGATACAGCTTTGTACCTTTTTTTACATACTGCTCAACTATCTCTGCCAACCGATTAAAAAAAACAACTCTATGCCACTCAGTCCGCTCCTGCTGTTCTCCAGTATTTCTATCTTTCCAGCTGTCACTTGTTGCAATCGAAATGTTGGCTACCGCATTGCCGTTTGGCATATACCGAACCTCAGGATCATTTCCCACATTTCCAACAAGAATAACCTTATTAACCCCTCTGCTCGCCACAATGCCCTCCAAGTTCTATCTAAAATCTATAAGAGCCCTAGTCTATACTATCGAGATTAAAATTAGGAAAAAATTAGAAATAGATTTACAAAAATGTGTCCGGCTAAGGGGTAAGAAGAACCCACATACAGTTAGACTTTACTCCCTGTGCAAGAATTGCGGATAATGGGGGGTTTTCATTACCTGATTTGAGTAGTACATGGACCAGATAGTTATTCGAGGCGCACGCACGCACAACCTAAAAGACATTAATCTTACTATCCCTCGCGATAAATTCGTCGTAATTACAGGACTATCTGGATCCGGTAAATCATCGCTCGCGTTCGACACCCTTTACGCAGAAGGTCAACGAAGGTACGTAGAATCATTATCCGCCTATGCGAGGCAGTTCCTCTCAATGATGGAAAAACCCGATATTGATCATATTGAAGGTTTATCCCCAGCAATTTCCATCGAGCAAAAATCCACTTCTCATAATCCTAGATCAACGGTAGGTACCATCACGGAAATTTACGATTACCTTAGACTCTTATTTGCAAGGGTTGGGGAACCGTTTTGTCCTGAGCATAATCTTAAACTCGAGGCTCAAACCATAAGCCAAATGGTTGATAAAGTAATGACTCTTTCAATCGGCACAAGGATTATGGTTCTAGCACCCATCGTACGTGAACGAAAAGGAGAACATCTGCATGTGTTCGATGAGCTCAAAACTAGCGGATTTATCCGTGCACGAGTTGACGGCATTCTATGTGAAATTGAATATCCTCCTGAATTAGAAAAAAACAAGAAACATTCAATCGATGTAGTTGTAGATCGATTGAAAGTGGCCAAAGGCATTGAACAGCGACTTGCAGAAAGTTTTGAGACAGCGGTTCAGATGGCTGAGGGCATAGCTGTTGTTTCAAAAATCGATGATGAAAATGATGAAGAAATGCTTTTCTCAGCACTATTTGCTTGTCCTAAATGCGGGCATAGTATCTCTGAACTCGAACCCAAGTTGTTCTCATTCAACAGTCCAGCTGGAGCATGTTCAACTTGTGACGGTTTAGGTCAGAAACAATTTTTTGACGAGTCTAAATTAATTACCGATAACTGCCTTTCGCTTGGTGAAGGCGCGATTAGAGGTTGGGATAGACGTAATATTTGGTATTTCCAAATGCTAAGTTCGCTCGCCGATCATTACAAATTCAAACTTGATATACCTTTTAAAAACCTGTCTAAGAAACACCAAAAAATTATATTAAGAGGGAGTGATGATGAGCTCATAAGCTTCAAATATATAAATGATAAAGGTAACACCTACACCCGGGAAATACCTTTTGAGGGGATCATTCCTAACATGGAGCGTCGATATCGAGAGACGGAATCCAACATGGTCCGAGAAGATTTATCGAAGTTCCTGAGCTCTCAAGCTTGTCCCGATTGTGCAGGTACACGACTTCGAAAAGATGCCCGATTTGTTTTCGTTCAAGGTATTAGTCTACCTCAAATTACTGAAATGACAGTTACCAAAGCAGTGGAATATTTTTCCGATCTACAATTGTCCGGCAAGAGAGCAACAATTGCAGATAAGGTTCTGAAAGAGCTTCAGGAGCGTCTAAAATTTTTAGAAGATGTAGGGCTAAATTACTTAACCCTCAACCGAAGTGCTGAGACTCTTTCGGGGGGAGAAGCTCAGAGAATTAGATTGGCCAGCCAAATAGGTGCAGGCCTTGTCGGTGTAATGTATATCCTGGACGAGCCCTCAATTGGATTACACCAACGTGATAATGATCGATTGTTAAGCACACTATTTCATTTGCGAGATTTAGGTAACACCGTAATTGTTGTTGAGCACGATGAAGAGGCAATTAGAAGCGCAGACTATATAATCGACATTGGACCCGGCGCTGGCGTCCATGGTGGTCGGATCGTTGCTGAGGGAGACATTAAGAATATCGAAAAAAGTAAAGAATCGCTTACAGGGAAGTTTCTATGCGGTGATGAAAAAATACTGATACCAAATAAGCGCACACTTTTCAATAAAGAAAAAACATTATGTTTAAATGGGGTCAAGGGAAACAATTTAAGGAACATTAATTTAACCTTGCCAATAGGGCTTTTCACTTGCATTACAGGCGTGTCGGGCTCTGGCAAATCAACATTAATAAACCATACCCTATATCCTATTGCTGCAACAAAACTAAATCATGCATCAACACTAACTCCTGGGCCTTTTGAGTCTATAACCGGCTTAGAACTCTTAGACAAAGTGGTTGATATCGATCAAAGCCCGATAGGCCGCACCCCTCGTTCAAATCCAGCAACCTACACCGGAATTTTCACTCCTGTCCGCGAATTGTTCTCCGGAACTCAGGAAGCACGAACACGCGGCTACAAACCAGGCAGATTTAGTTTTAATGTAAAAGGCGGGAGATGCGAAGCTTGTCAGGGCGACGGCGTTATAAAAGTCGAGATGCACTTCCTGCCCGACGTTTACGTATCTTGCGATATCTGCAAAGGTAAGCGATACAATAGAGAAACACTTGAGGTAAAGTATAAAGGTCTATCAATAAGTGAAGTTTTAGATCTGACCGTTGAAGATGCACGGGAATTTTTTGACGCGATACCATCAATTTCACGAAAACTACAAACACTTGTTGACGTTGGTTTGTCCTACATAAAATTAGGCCAAGCCGCCACAACTCTATCTGGCGGGGAAGCACAGAGAGTTAAACTTTCTCGAGAACTCTCAAAAAGAGATACTGGTAGAACCCTATACATCTTGGATGAACCCACCACTGGACTTCACTTTCAAGACATTCGTCAATTATTGTCAGTGCTACATCACCTCCGCGATCAGGGCAATACAATTGTAGTCATCGAACATAATCTCGATGTCATCAAGACCGCCGATTGGATAATAGATCTTGGCCCGGAGGGGGGCAGCGGCGGAGGCGAAATTATCGCAACAGGGACTCCTGAAAAAATTACAAAGAGTAAGAATTCGCACACCGGAGTTTATTTAAAGAAAACGCTTCAGAGACCATGATTTCTGCTCTGATTTTCCATATCAGCTTTCACCCTCGCGTGAGCATGAGGATTTGCTACTAATCTGAAAATGCTCTGATTCAATAAAAACATAAATTCTGGTGCATTGTTACAGGATGTAACCAAAATTCTAAGTTTGACGAAACTTAGAGATTTCAACATCTTAAAGACTTACAAGTGACTATAACTTGTTGCAATTCTAATCTAAAAATAATAGTGTTATTTACGTGACACGTTTATAAAAACACGTTCGTATCTACCCTAAAAATACGACGTACTTTATTTAACAAAAACGGGACTAATTCAGTGGACAAACTTACTCGCAGACGCTTTATAAAAGGCGTCATCTTCTCTGGCGCTGCCGCCTCAACTGGCGCTGGTCTTTATCTTGCGCAGGCACAAGGGGGTGCAGGAGCAGCAGAACGCCTCATCAACTTAAACATTAATGGTCGGAGTCGACCAGTGGATGTAATGCCGTCGGAAACACTCGCGTACACACTTCGCTACAAGCTCGATTTAACCGGCACTAAGATCGGTTGTAATCGAGGCGAGTGTGGGGCGTGTACAGTTTTAATAGACGGGGTGCCCAACTACTCTTGCTCTGTATTAACTCACAATGTTAAGGACAAAGCCGTAATTTCAATAGAGGGAGTCAAAGCATCAGACGGCACTCTTCATGCTGTCCAACAAGCATTTGTCACCGAAAACTCCCCACAATGTGGTTTTTGTACGCCAGGGCAAGTCATGTCTGCTGTAGGGCTGCTTAACACTAACCCTCGACCAAGCAGAGAAGAAGTTCGCGCGGCATTATCGGGTAATCTATGCCGGTGCGGGGCCTATGAACATTATATAAACGGCGTTCTACGCGCCTCGGGGCAATTAGCATGAGTTTACATATAGGAAAGAATTTTGTACCACCTGATGTCCCGGGTAAGGTCACAGGTGAAATAAAGTACGCTGAGGACTACAAAGCAGAGGGTATGGTATTTGCCCGCCTTCTGACTAGCCCACTACCAAGCGGACGCGTGGTAAATATTGATGCGTCAGAGGCACTGCGAATGGATGGGGTTGTTGGCATTTTTACCGCTGATGACCTNCCTCCCGTGGCTCCACCCGCAAATCCCGCACTAGCATCTGACTATGTCACTTATGTTGGCCAACCAATTTTAGCCGTAGCCGCTACTTCCGAGGAAATTGCCGAGTCAGCAATAGATCGCATAAGAATTGATTTCGAGAGGCGGGACTTTGTAACTGACCCCCTTGAGAGCTTGACGCCGGGTGGGAAAAACGCTTACCCAGAGGGTAACGTTCTAGTAAGAACCAGAGAGGAAGGACCCGAGGGAACTCCGATAGTTGGCGCAGAAATAAGGGACGTCAAGTGGCCTCAGTCCGCGATCGATGCAATTAGAGCAGGTCGTAATCCCGAAGGGGGAGAGTTCACAACAGAATGGGAATTTGGAGATTTAGACTCAGCTTTCGCTGAGGCTAGCGCAATAATCGAGGAGCCCTTCGTAACCATTGGCTATCCACACCACTCTCTCGAAGCGAGAACGTGTATGGCTTACTGGGAAAATGGTAAATGTTTCTTCCACGGCTCATCACAGTCACAAAGCGCCAACAATGCCGGACTAGCTAGAATGTTAAATATTGACCTAGCCGACCTTGTTTTCATAAATGAAGCTACAGGCGGAGGGTTTGGCTCAAAAATTGGCCCATACCCATTCATGGCAATAACTGGCAACTTCTCCAGAGTTTTAAACAGACCTGTGCAGCTCAGAATTACTCGTGAGCAAGAGTTCTACATCGGCTCAGCACGATCTGGAATCCAGGGTTGGATTAAAATCGGGGTAAGAGAAAATGGCAAGGTTTGCGGGGTCGATTTGGCGATCGTCAATGACGGTGGTGCTACAGGGGGTGGTAGTGGTAACTCATCAGCACAACATGTAACTGTATGCCTTCAGCCTGAATCAATGCGCTACAGAGGTATATCGGTGTATACAAACACCACTCCTAGGGGAGCACAGCGAGGGCCCGGACAGAACGAAATGGCAGCGGTACTTGCTCCAATGACGGACAAACTCGCGAAGCAAATNGGNATGGACCGAGTTGCAATCAGGCGCCTAAACGGTCTTCGAAGNGATGGGTATCAGGGCGGTAGTCAAGGGCCNGTTACTAGCTCCTTTATTGCCGAGGCTCTGGACCAAGGCAGCCGTGCATTCGACTGGGAATCTAGGGACAGACAATCTAGAGACCTTGGAGGAAGCAAAAAACGAGGCATTGGTGTTGGTATCGGCTACCACGGTGCGGGCGGTCGAGGTTACGACGGCTTATTGAGAATAACTCCTGATGGAATTCTGCAAATCCACTCTGGAGTGGGAAATTTAGGAACTTATTCCTATGCATCAAATGCGAGAACTGCAGCAGAAGTAATGCAAATGCCTTGGGAACGAACCGAAATTCATCGCGGTCGCTCCGATAGACATTTACCCCATAGCTCAGGTCAAGGGGGAAGCAATACCGTCTTTACTCATGCCAGAACCAACTGGGTGGCGGGCCAAGACCTCAT
Source organism: Gammaproteobacteria bacterium (assembly GCA_002727755.1). Lineage (GTDB taxonomy): Bacteria > Pseudomonadota > Gammaproteobacteria > Pseudomonadales > Pseudohongiellaceae > UBA9145. The sequence goes on from PBXX01000038.1 coordinate 40,387, forward strand.
AGCAAAAATGAAAGAAATTGCGGCAATGGATCTTGGTGGCTCATCTGAAGATTATGAAATCGGCGGAGAACGCGTTTATCGATCTGATGACAATTCAATTGGTCTGACTTATGCACAAACAGCCCAACGAGCTATCGAACTAGGTGGCAAATTTGATGGCACTGAATATCCAGAAGATATTAATCCACTGACACAGCTTGCTGTGCAAGGCGTCCAGGGCTCAGGCTTAATCGGTGTTGCCAAGGACAACATACCAGGTCAAGGACAACCTCCAGGAAATATCATTGGATTCTGTGAGATCGAAATGGACACAGATACCGGCAAAATCGAAATTACTGATTACACGGCAGTAGCTGATTGCGGTACCGTGCAACATCCCAAAAATTTCGAGAATGCCATGCGAGGCGGAATGGTTTGGGGAGTCGGTTTAACTAACTTAGAACGACATGTGTATGACCCTCAAAATGGTTTACCTGCAAATACAGGTCTGTATCAAAATAAACCTCCCACCAATATGGACGTGCCGATAGAAACAGTTCAAGAAGCTGTTAATATTCCTGACCCTCAGAATCCTACCGGCGGGCGAGGCATAGGGGAGCCGACGCAGGGCGCGATGGCAGCAGCATTAGCCAGTGCAATATCGGATGCGTTGGACGGTCATTTATTCAATTCCGCACCAACTACGACGGATATGATCATTGACCATCTAGCCGGCAACGATTACAGCACTAAATCACTTAAAACAAATACTTTCTGAGGTACGAACGATGCCATCACATGACGTAATGCCAAATATGGAACTGTACCAGCCGGTGCAGGTAGAGGACGCGCTTGAGATTGCCAATCGTTACGCCGATAGAGGTTGGTTAGTTGGCGGTGGGCAAGACACCTATGGTTGGTTAAAAGACCGAGCTAAAAGCGCAGATGCGCTTATAGATTTAAGTGCGATCGATGAACTCCGAGGAATTTCTGAGACATCAGATGGAATTGAAATCGGGGCGTTAACAACCCTGACAGAAATAATTAATAGTGACTTGATCAAAGAGCGATTTTCTTTGTTAACAGATGCAGCTTCCGTTGTAGCCAGCCCTCAAATACGCAATATTGGTACGCTTGGGGGGAATGTATCTCAAGACGTTCGCTGTTGGTACTATCGTCGAGGTCTTTCTTGTTACAGAGCTGGCGGCAACCTTTGCTATGCCGACACTCCACAAGGGATGAATCGGGAGCATGCACTGTTTGACACCAGTCGGTGCGTAGCAGCCGGAGCTTCCGATACTTCTTCCGCACTAGTTGCACTCGATGCGTCGATGGTNATTAGAAACTCCTCTGGAGAACAAGTTGTCTCTGCNGAAGAATTCTTCGTTGGTCCAGCAAACGACATTGAAAATACAACCGTTCTNCGACCAGGAGATATTCTTGTAGCCGTCAGAATCCCAAACACGTGGGCCGGATCTAATTTTTACTGGGAAAAAATTGCAGACCGAAATGTCTGGGATTTCTCANTGGTAAATATAGCTGCAGCTTTCAAAGTTAGCGGAGGAAATGTNACTGACTCAAGAATAGTCGCGGGTGCAGTCCAAACGACNCCNCGNCGCTTAACTAATGTAGAAAACGCTATTCAAGGTCAGCCTAAAAACGAGCAAACNGCTCAGTCAGTGATGCAAATGGCCACTGATGGGGCTAGNGCNTTAGCTCATAACGGTTTTAAAATACCGCTAATGCAGAACTTNGTTAANCGAGCTATTAGTGCTTAGTTAGGCTATCTATATCTATCGAATGAAAAGGCCCCTTTCTAAGGGGCCTTTTTTGTTATGTGGTTAGTATTTATCTATTAAATAGATCGGCTACGGTGTCAGAGTAAGTTCTTGAATCGCTCCTTCTCGCGGCTCGCAACATATTAGCCATACCGTAATTCCCCTCATGGCATGCATATTCATAAAGCTGAGCCGAGACCTTTGACATGGGTATTATCGCAGTTAACTTGTCAACAAAGGTCGTAGGATCCTCTAGAGTAAATTCGTAATTCACAACGTCCGGAGCTATTCGACTAAAACGTTCTATCAATAACTTATTTTCCGAGGACCCAAAACCATCAAAACTTTGCGTTTTACCATTAAAATTTCTCGTTTCTACAACCAACGTTTCCCCTACCCAACTGCCAATTGAATCTCCAGACCAAAGCCCTATGGAGTCGTTCAAAGGCTCTGGCGAGCCAAGCTTCACAATTCGTGCGTCATGAATCATCTCAGTCATGATCACTACATAATCTTTATTTTGAATAATCTGGATGTGATTGTTATAAAGGCTAGGCGTAAACGGTGGTCCTTGATTAAACCCAACAATACAGCGCTCTGATAATCCACGGTCCTCTGGTCCATCTCGTCCAATACCCCCAACAACGAACCTCACCGGTCTTTCTCCATCCGTTGGTGTTACTCCACCAGGTATACGCCGAACGCCAGGGATCCTAGGAGGAATCTGACCATTCAAAGGGTAAATTATATGAGATGTCCTAAATCTTCCCCCATGACCAGAATTATCGACCCTAATATCGTTATAGTATGACTCAATCCCAAATCGGTTAGGAGGAACGACATCTGCCCCTGCTCCGAGTTCAAAATGGCGAATCCCATTAGACGCCTCTGCATCGGTTAGAAATTGACGTCGGCCAAATTCTAATGGCCTCTGCATTGGAACGGCCGACGAAAAGTTCCAAACCCCCTGCAGGTCTGGTTGACCCCAATCGGTTCTTGGCACTTTGTAGCGCTCTGCGGAATATAGAACCAAAGGCCATCCTAAAAAACAAATGCTCAGTATTTTTAAATGACGTGTTTTAGACATCATGTGCATCATGGTTGGAGTGTGTTTTGGTGACCATACTATAAAGTTACCTGGGAACCAGACGTAAATATTGTCTGGGCGCGAAACCCATTCGTAATTGCGAGCGCAAACTAGGCTTAAATCGTTCCTTTACTCTTTCATCTTCAATACCCTCAAGAGGAACCGCCGTATATTTCATAAAATCATCAGCACTCGCTAATTTAACTTCTACATTCGGGTTTTGTAGGGCTTGCCTATACCAGGCTCGCGGCCAATGATTTGCTGAAACATATAGTTCATTGCCCAACTGCCTCAAACTTAATACTCGCTCATGACGTGCGTCCTGATCGTCGTAAGTAGCAATTATTATGGAGTTTCCTCGCATGGGCTGATTTCTTCCAAGATTCACTTCGTAATTAATGACCCATCCAACATATATGACAATAGGAATAATTAACAAAAACCATAAACCGCTCTTAGCAGTAATTTTTTTCATAATATCTACTCCAGATGTGCCTAAAGTTAGGACAACTTTCCAGTCGAGCCATTTTGTCCAAATTTTTAGTCAAAGCATGAACGGAGAGCTTCCAGTGTAGTACCCTTAATATCGATTTCACTCTTACCACATATCGGTTGCAGTAGTGGCAAATTTTTTTCAAACACTCGCTCTGAAACGCTATCTGCTTGCAATTTTAAGTGAGCAAAGACACGACGACCATCGTACGGGGCAGGAATCATTTTTCCATCCTGGTTGTAATCGCCCGGTAAGAGCTTAAGACGAACCCAAGCCCTTACGTTTCCTCCAATTACCATAATCCTATCGTTATCCTTATCCAGCTTAACAACAAAATCACAGTGCGTTCTAGCACCGACCCCAAGTTGCGCCTTTCGATCCTCTAAAGAATTATAATTAGGTCTACTTCCGCGGCACAAAAGGTCTCCCGGTTGAATCGTCTCCTCTCCTACATCGTACGCAAAATAAAGTCCCAGTTTATTATCTTTTTCTCTATTAACAATTGCTTGATCAATATAAGCGTGATGCGCAACAGCTCTCTTGAAGCGACTTAATTCATCGACCCCGCTCTCGCAAATTACCCAAGATATAAACGCTGCGGACCATGGGTTTCGCCACCGGCTCCCGGCTCCGCGCTCTTTCCAGTACTGATTTTGCCGCTCTAATATCCATTGGCTATCTGGGGTTGAAGACCAATAACCAGCAATAGCATCAGCCACTCGGATTGCCTCGTCTGCCTCGATTACTG
>PBXX01000003.1 GCA_002727755.1 Gammaproteobacteria bacterium
GTCTTTAAACCCACAAAATACTTGCCTTCCTTCGACTATAAGTGTACATTTCCATCCGCTAATTAGCGGCTCAGTTTTAGTGTAACGAAAAAATGAGTCAATCATCTAACGACCTATTTAAAGTACTTGCCCGACATTATGAGAATTGGCACGAAAGTTCCCGCTCAGTCCGCCAACGCTTTTAGTCAAATTCGTTTTTTTGAGGGATTCACCTCCCTTTCACCCACAAAGACGCGGAGTGCGTTAAATCTAAACTATCGTCTTTGGCGTTTTAGCTTTCGAGCGTCTGTTTGTCGTCGGCTATCTCGCAACGAACAAATGAGGATGGATAACTAGGTGGATTACACGACTAATTTTCTGGAGGGCTTGGGACCGTTCCTGTTATATGCCTCAATAGTGCTCACTGTCGTGGTCGTTATGTTAGGACTTTCATTCTTTCTTGGTCAAAGAATAAATCGGAAGTATAAGAATACTCCGTTTGAGTCAGGAATTATTTCGGTCGGATCTGCTCAATTTAGAATTTCAGTACATTTTTATCTTACGGCTATTCTGTTCATAATATTCGATTTAGAAGTGGTGTTCTTGTTTGCGTGGGCGGTGTCTATTCGAGAAGCTGGCTGGTTAGGATTTATTGAAATCAGCGTATTCATTTTCATTTTGGTTATTGCTCTTATCTACTTATGGCGAATCGGCGCACTCGATTGGAGGACCTCGGTTCAAAGAAGAGAGCTTCAAGCTATCAAGGGCCCAGGGGGCGTCGTAAATCGAAAGGAATTTAACTTATGAGTTGGCAATTACAACCAGTCAATGATGCAGCGTCACCTCAGCCTGGTGGTAATTCTGTTGATGATTTTATTCGCCAAAATGTGGTGATGGCTAAGTTGGAGGATATGGTCGCTTGGGGTCGTAAAAACTCCGTCTGGCCCTTTAATTTTGGTCTCTCATGCTGCTATGTGGAGATGGCCACAGCTTTTACGGCGAGACATGACTTAGCCCGGTTCGGCGCTGAGGTGATTAGAGGCACACCCCGACAGGCTGACATGATAGTTATTGCGGGAACTGTGTTTCGCAAGATGGCTCCCGTGGTGAGGCTTCTCTATGATCAACTTCTCGAGCCAAAGTGGGTTATTTCGATGGGATCATGCGCAAACTCCGGTGGTATGTATGATATTTACTCAGTGGTGCAGGGCGTGGATAAATTTTTACCAGTCGACGTTTATGTGTCTGGGTGTCCGCCTCGTCCTGAGGCCTTATTACAAGGTTTGATTCTTCTCCAAGAATCAATAGGCCGGGAACGCAGGCCTTTGAGTTGGGTAATTAATGAGCAAGGTATCATTCAGAAAGAAGCCCATCCGGTTCAAAGAGAGGTGAGAGGCCCTGAAAGAATTGCAGCCACTGAGTTGCGCTCGCCAAACGAGGTTTAAGGGGTTTCATCACCCCCAAATTTAGAAGGTTAGTAGAGGTCCGATTAAGTATAGAAAGTTATGAAAACCGCCGTAAACACATCAGCAAATAGCGAGTACGCACCTAATCTGCTTGTTGGTCTTCGGGAGGAGTTTGAGCACAGTATCCTTGCTTGGCAAACTACTTCTGACGACATGCCTACCATCTGGGTAGATCGAAAGGATTTGACGTCGATTTTGATCTATTTGCGAGATAAGGCCTTTCCTCGCTTCGAAATGCTTTTTGACATAACGGCCATTGATGAAAGGGTCAGAGTCCACCGTCTTGGGCAGCCTGAGTCAGAATTTACAGTTGTTTATCACCTAATGTCATTTTCAGGGAATAGAGATTTTCGAATTAAAGTTCCGCTGATGGACGCTGACTTGAACATTCCGTCTATAGTGAGTTTATGGCCTTCTGCTAACTGGTACGAGCGTGAGACATGGGACATGTTCGGAATAAATTTTGAAGGGCACCCTAATCTTTATAGAATAGTTCTTCCTCCAACTTGGGAAGGCCATGCACTGCGTAAGGAGCACCCCGCGCGGGCGACAGAAATGGAGCCGTTTTCGCTTGAGGATGAGAAAGCTGAGGAAGAGCAAAATGCGCTACTTTTCAATCCCGAAGAATGGGGGATGAAGCGCAAATCCGAAAACTCTGAGTTCATGTTTCTAAACCTCGGACCTAATCATCCAAGCGTTCACGGTGCTTTTAGAATTGCAGTGCAGTTAGACGGAGAAATATTGGTTGATGCAGTGCCTGATATTGGTTACCACCATCGAGGTGCTGAAAAAATGGGCGAGCGCCAGTCATGGCATACCTATATTCCTTACACTGATCGGATCGATTATCTCGGTGGTGTAATGAATAACCTCCCTTATGTGATGGCCGTTGAAAAGATGGCCGGAATCGAAGTGCCTGAGCGAGTTAAGACAATACGTATTATGCTCGCAGAAATGTTCAGAATATGTAGTCACTTGTTGTTTTATGGAACCTTTGCTCAAGATGTGGGGCAACTGTCACCTATATTTTATATGTTCGTTGAGAGGGAGCGCATTTTTAACATAATAGAATCAATTTGTGGTGCTCGTATGCATCCAGGTTGGTTTCGAATNGGAGGCGTTGCGCAGGATCTGCCTGAAGGTTGGGAGAGCAGNGTNAGAGAGTTGTTNGACTNNATGCCTCCTCGNATTGATGAATANGACAAAATGGTTCTNAATAACGGCATTCTTAAGAGGAGAACGCAGGGTGTNGGCGCGTATTCAACNCAGCAAGCGTTTGANTGGGGTGTTACAGGNGCNGGACTTCGAGCAACCGGTTTTGAGTGGGATTTTCGTAAAAATCGACCNTATAGTGGTTATGAAAATTTCGAGTTCGACGTACCAATTGCGGTGAATGGGGACTGCTATGATCGTTGCGCTGTCCGGGTTGAAGAAATGAGGCAGAGTTTAAGAATAATTAAGCAGTGCNTCGATAACATGCCGTCAGGGCANTACAAGGCAGACCATCCGTTAACNACTCCTCCGAGAAAAGANAAGACAATGGAGGATATTGAAACTCTGATAAACCACTTCTTGAGCGTGAGTTGGGGGCCTGTAATCCCCCCGACCGAAGTGACCATGGCAATAGAAGGTACCAAGGGAATCAACAGTTACTATTTAGTCAGCGATGGGAGCACNACGTCCTACAGGACTCGAATTAGAACCCCTTCATTTGCTCACTTGCAAATGATTCCCGAAATAAGTAGGGGTTTTATGGTGGCTGATCTCATTGCGATTATCGCGAGTATAGATTTTGTGATGGCGGACGTTGACAGATGAGTGAAAATTTAATTGCAAGCACTGCTTCCAAGGCGAGAAGACTCACAGATGAAGAGATTCATGAAATCGAACATGAAATGGAGCTATATCCGGATAAAAGAGCGGTCGGTTTAGAGGCCTTGAAAATAGTGCAGAAACATCAAGGTTGGGTTTCNGACGAGAGTATGCTGGCCATTTCAAAGTTTTTGGAAATTCCAGTTAGCGACCTAGANAGCGTGGCTACNTTTTTTAACNTNGTATACCGACAGCCTGTTGGTGAGAATGTAATTTTGTTNTGCAATAGNGTTAGTTGCTGGGTGATGGGGTGTGAATCTATGAGATCACANATTAACGAAGAGTTAGGTATCGATTTTGGTCAGACGAGTGAGGACGGCAAGTTCACGNTTCTTCCAGTCCCTTGCCTAGGAGACTGTGATAAAGCNCCAGTAATGATGGTTGGAGATGATCTTCATCGAAACCTCACGCAAGAAAAAATTAACGAAATAATTCTTAGCTACAAAGAACGGAAATAAGTAGGTTGAGTGTGANAGAGAGACCATTAACAAAAAACATTGATATGACTAGGCCTCCCNTGGCGATAGCTGATTATGAGTCNAATGATGGNTATCAAAGTATAAGAAATATTGCAAAAGGCATGAGTCCNAGCGATGTACTTCAGAAGACAAAAGATTCTGGGTTAAAAGGCCGGGGAGGAGCTGGTTTCCCGACGGGCCTAAAGTGGAGTTTTGTTCCTCAAGGAGACGATACACCCAAACANAAATATTTTGTAGTTAACGCTGATGAAATGGAGCCAGGNACATTTAAAGACAGGCTCCTNATGGAAGGAGATCCACACCTTCTACTAGAAGGAATTATTATTGGCTCATTTGCTATACAGGCCGACACTGCTTANATATTTTTGCGAGGCGAGTACAAGGTCGCAGAGCAAAGGCTGANAAAAGCAATTTCGGAAGCTTACGACAAAGGATTNCTGGGGGAAAATATTCTAAATACGGGGTTCAATTTAGACATCATTGTTCACACCAGCGCNGGTCGTTATATTTGTGGAGAAGAAACAGCATTATTAAATGCNCTAGAGGGGAAGCGTGCTAATCCTCGCTCAAAACCACCATTCCCNCAAGTAAGCGGCTTATGGGGCAAGCCAACTATCGTAAACAATGTCGAGACTGTTTGTAATTTGCCTGGGATATTTACTTATGGAATCGATTGGTATCAGTCTCTGACGAAAGGAAAGGATCACGGTACAAAACTATTTGGAATAAGCGGAAAAGTTAAAAACCCGGGTTGCTGGGAGCTTCCGTTAGGAATCACTATCAGAGAGTTGCTTGAGGAGCATGGCGGTGGGATGCAAGACGGCCTCGAACTACGTGGTTTTCTACCAGGAGGCGGGTCAACAGATTTTATGCTGCCTGAGCATCTAGATTTAAAATTTGACTATGATGATATTGCTCAGGCGGGCAGTCGTTTGGCGACTGGAACAATGATTTTGTTGGATGATAAAACATGCCCAGTAGGCATGATTGGAAACCTGATGAGATTTTTTGCTCATGAGTCTTGTGGTTTTTGTACGCCTTGTCGAGATGGATTGCCCTGGGTGGTGGCGATTTTTGATGAATTTTGTAAAGGACAAGGTACCAGAAAAGATTTAGAAATTCTTCACGAACATGTCGAATATATGGGGCCAGGAAGAACATTTTGCGCTCTTGCTCCCGGCGCTACTGCACCTTTAGGGAGCGGATTGAGATACTTTTCTGAAGATTTTGAGAAACTCATTAAAGACTAGAATTTGTTTATTGTTTTTGTGTTTTAGAGATGGAGTAATTGATGGCGAAAGTTGTTATAGACGGGGTGGAGTACGAGGTTAATCCCGATAACAATCTGTTGCAGGAAGCCTTATCTAAGGGCTTAGATCTGCCTTACTTTTGTTGGCATCCTTGCATGGGTTCTGTAGGTGCGTGCAGGCAATGCGCTGTTAAACAATATCGTGACTCTGAGGACACTAAAGGTTCTATAGTAATGGCTTGTATGACGCCAGCTACAGATGGAACAATGATATCGATTGATGACGAGCAAGCAAAGGATATGCGAGAGCGTGTTATTGAAAGTTTAATGATCAGTCATCCTCATGATTGTCCGGTTTGCGAGGAAGGTGGTGAGTGTCATCTACAGGATATGACCCTAATGTCCGGTCATAACTATCGGCGGTACGATAAGAAAAAAGTAACTCACCGTAATCAATACCTTGGCCCCTTTATAAACCATGAGATGAATAGGTGCATCACGTGTTACCGCTGCGTCAGATATTATGATGACTATGCTGGAGGCACAGATTTGGCGGCACAAGCATCGCACCACCATACTTACTTTGGCAGATATGAGGAAGGTGTTTTAGAAAGTGAATTTAGCGGTAATCTTGTCGAAGTTTGCCCGACAGGTGTTTTTACTGATAAAGCGTTTAGCGAGCACTATAGTAGAAAATGGGACCTACAAACGGCGCCAAGTATCTGCGCGGGCTGTGGTACTGGTTGCAATATAACTCCCGGAGAGCGCTATGGAACCCTTAGAAGGGTTGTTAATCGTTATAATGCTGAGGTAAACGGCTATTTCATTTGCGATCGAGGTCGCTTTGGTTTCGATTATGTGAATAGTGCCGAACGGATCAGGTCGCCTGAGAATGTCGACATCACCCAAGAGTTGAAAAAATTTAGAGATGGGGGTGCTATTGGCATCGGAAGCCCACGGGCTAGTATGGAGTCAAACTTTGCATTACGGGAGTTTGTAGGCGAGAGTAATTTCTATTCAGGGTTATCTGACATAGATAATGAAGCCATTCAATTAACTCTATCCTTAGGTCAAGATTCCTCATTTAGGTCTCCCTCTATCAAGGAGATTGAAGCCGCAGATGCCGTGATCATCATTGGAGAGGATGTTACTAACACTTCCCCGAGACTCGCACTTGCCCTCAGGCAGTCGGTTAGGAACCATGCAACTGAATTGGCCAAGCAGGCTCAAATACCAGCATGGCAGGACGCGGCTGTAAGAGAGCTTGCTCAACATGAGCGTAGCCCCTTGATCCTTCTGACGCCCTATGCAACCCGCTTAGATGATGTAGCCTCTGATATTTTAGTCTGCCCGCCATCTGAGCTTGTTGAAGCAGCTGGGGTAATAGCGAGTGCGATTTCAGAGAATGCTCCAAAAACTGATGGCAAGCGAGATAGCGCTACTCAAATNGCAGACGCTCTNTTAAATGCTAAACGACCCTTAGTGGTTGCGGGCGCGTCGGCTGGAAAAATCGAGTACATNCAAACGGCTGCGAATATAGCGAGGGCTTTGAGTGAAAAGCGTAAAGAGACGGTTGATCTATGTTTGACAACCCCCGAAGTGAATTCCCTAGGAATGGCAATGCTCACAAATAAGGAAAATTCGCTAGGAATTGCTCTTAATCAGATCATACAAGGTGATGCGCGGAATGTTATTGTTCTGGAAAATGATTTATACAGACGTGCACCTCATTCAGAGGTAGCTAAAGCACTCGAAAAANCAGAATCGTTAATGGTCATTGATCAGTTGCCAACTAAGACTACGGAGCAAGCATCTTTATTGTTGCCCGCTACTGCGTTTTCTGAACATGAAGCAACTTATGTGAACTATGAAGGTAGGGCTCAGGTCAGTTTTCAGGTTCATCAGAATAAGATTGGCGCGCGACCCGCCTGGCGTTGGCTAAGTGAAAACCCAAAAGAAAGCATTTCATCACTGAGTGAAAGACTGCAGCAAAGTTCAGAGGCGTTTAAAGGTATAGCAGAACTAAGGCCGGAAATTTCTGGCACAGTGTCCGGGATGCAAGTACCGCGGCAATCTCATAGATATAGCGGCCGTACTGCAATGAGGGCAAATGTTAATGTCCATGAGCCGAAGCAGCCAGTTGATAGCGAGTCTGTATTATCTTTTTCTATGGAAGGGATACCCGCTGCAAAGGATGCGACAATATTAAGTGCCCCGTGGTCTCCTTCTTGGAATTCTAATCAGTCGATCACCAAGTTTCAGGAAGAGGTTAGTGGCGATTTGAAACAAGGAAATACTGGCAAAGTATTGTTAAACCGCGATAAATCAGGTAGCTACCTGGAAATCAANGTTGACACATCTAGCTCAAATGACGGATTGGAACTCGCTTTAGCCCACCAAATTTTCGGCAGCGGTGAATTGAGCGCAAAATCAGTAGCGATTCAAAAAAGGATGGTTGACCCCTACATTGGACTATCAAAGGAGGATGCTGACTCTTTGGGATTAAAGCAGGGAGATAGTGTCAGCCTTGATGGCAATGGAAACATAGCAGCAGTAGTGATTCGCAACAAAATTAAAACGGGAACAGCAGCACTTTATTGTGGTGAAAACGAAATAGACTACCACTCGTTAGGATCGAGCGTTGTTCTTACAAAGGCAGAGAACACTTTTAAGAGAGGTATTGAAAATCTCATAGTCAGCGACCTCTATGAGGAGGGTTATTAATAATGGATTTATCTATAGGCTCCCCCTTAACTATTGGTCTTATCTTAGGTGTAGTAATCATTACGGCAGCACTATTGATAACAGTTGAGCGACGTTTACTAGGTTTTTGGCAAGAGAGGTTGGGTCCTAATCGAGTTGGGTGGTTTGGTTCCTTGCAAGTAGTGGCTGACATGATCAAGATTTTTACCAAAGAGGACTGGATACCGCCATTTGCTGATAAGTTTAGCTTCGTCGTTGCTCCTGGAATTATAATGACGGTGGTGCTCTTAAGCTTCGCAGTCATACCTTTCAGCCCTAACCTAGGTGTCATCGATTCCAATATCGGTGTTCTTTTTGTTCTCGCAATGGCTTCACTGGGGGCTTATAGCGTTATGTTGGGTGGACTCTCATCGGACAACAAGTATGCGTTACTGGGAAGTTTGAGAGCGGCCGCTCAAATGATCAGTTATGAAGTGTTCATGGGCATTTCACTATTAGGTGTTATCGCGCTTACTGGCAGCTTCAACTTGAGAGAAATTGTTGAAAGTCAGTCTGATGGTTGGTACATCGTTCCCCAGTTTATAGGATTTGTTATTTTCTTGATTGCGGGAGTGGCAGAAAGTCACCGACTACCATTTGATATCCCGGAGGCCGAACAAGAAATTTGCGCTGGCTATCATACTGAGTATTCAGGCATGAAATTCGGCATGTTTTTTGTTGCAGAATATATTGGCCTGGTATTGATTTCTTCCTTAATTACAGTCTTGTTTTTTGGAGGCTGGTTAGGCCCAGACTTTCTCCCGCCAGTCGCGTGGTTCGCAATTAAAGCTTTCGGATTTATTGCATTTTTCATATTAATGCGAGCTGCAGTTCCGAGACCGCGATACGACCAATTAATGACTTACGGGTGGCTCTTTTTACTTCCCCTATCACTTCTAAATCTCTTAGTGACTGGGGCAATAATTTTGGGTACTTAACTGGCGAGACAGAATAGCAGGATCCGGAGAATCTATGATTAAACTAATCGCTGATACATTGCTAACCCAAGTACGAACACTTTGGTTGGTATTTATCAAGCTGTTCAAGAAAAAGGACACGGTAGAATATCCCGACAAGCAACCATATATGTTTCCAAGATGGCGCGGTCGTATCATATTGAGTCGTGATCCAGATGGAGAGGAGAGGTGTGTTGCGTGCAATCTTTGCGCTGTGGCTTGTCCAGTGGATTGTATCGCCTTGCAGAAAGGCGAAATGGAAGATGGCCGATGGTATCCGGAGTTTTTTCGCATCAATTTTTCACGTTGCATAATGTGTGGTTTTTGTGAAGAAGCTTGCCCCACGAATGCGATTCAGTTAACTCCTGATTTTGAAATGGCAGAATATAAGCGCCAAGACATGGTTTGGGAAAAAGAGGATCTCCTAATTAACGGCACAGGCAAGTATCANGACTACAACTTTTACCGAGTGGCCGGAAAGCAAATTAAAGGAAAAGACAAAGGGGAGGCGTTGAATGAATCAGCCCCTATTGATGTTCGGAGTTTGATGCCGTGACTATACTTTTCTACATTGCTGGAGCGATTGCTGTAATAGCTTCTATTGCAGTAATTCTTCAAACAAATATTGTGCATGCCCTTTTGTATATGGTTGTGTCGCTATTGTCAGTAGCAGTAGTTTTTTATGTACTTGGTGCTCCGTTCGCGGCAATGCTAGAGGCCATCGTATACGCTGGCGCTATCATGGTGCTATTTCTCTTTGTAATAATGATGCTTAATTTAGGGCAGCATACAAGGNATGAAGAAAAATCTTGGTTGACGCCCGGAGGNTGGATNTTACCTTCAATTTTATCTGCGGTTCTTCTTTTTCANTTGGTAAATGTAATTAGCGAACTAAATTTTGACATCCTGCCTGAACAGGTCGGTGTTATGCAGGTAAGTGCATTATTATTTGGGCCATATGTTATTGCAGTGGAGCTTGCATCAATACTATTGCTGGCGGGGTTAGTGGCGGCGTATCACTTAGCTAAATCAAAATAGAGAATAATAAAACGGGAATAAAAACAAAATGGGCGTTATTCCAATCGAGCACGGTCTGATACTCTCCTCTATCCTTTTCGCGATAGGGTTGATAGGCGTCCTCACCCGAAGAAATATTGTATTCGTCTTGATGTCTTTGGAAATCATGCTTAATGCTAGTGCGCTTGCNTTCATAGTGGCTGGNTCTAGGTGGGGTGAGGCTGATGGGCAGATTATGTTTATTATGATACTNACTCTAGCGGCGGCCGAGGTGGCAATAGGTTTAGGGTTGATCATACAAATGTTTCGTCAGTTTAAAACCATCGATATCAATGTCCTCAGCGACATGAAAGGGTAAGGAGACTCTGCAAATGCAAGATTTGATATGGCTTCTACCCACTTTCCCATTATTAGGATTTCTAGCGCTNGTATTGACCTCGGGTAATCTCCCGAGGCAAATAGTNGCGTTTATAGGCGCTGGCAGTGTTGGTCTATCATTCATAGCTGCTATTTTTATTGCATTTGAATTTCTCGCGTCAGGGGAAGATTACTTTGTAAAAGAGGTGTGGACTTGGATGTCTGTTGGCGCTTTCAATCCGGGGTTCAGCTTTTATTTGGATGGNTTGTCAGTAGTGATGATGCTTGTTATCACGGGAGTTGGGTTTTTGATACACAGCTATGCGACTGGCTACATGGCTGATGATCCAAGTTTTAGTCGCTTCTTCTCTTATATGAATTTGTTCGTAGCTGCTATGCTAATGTTAGTGCTCGGAGATAATCTGGTTGTTCTTTACCTCGGCTGGGAAGGGGTTGGGCTTTGCAGTTATCTGTTAATTGGATTCTGGTACACAAAACCAGAAAATGGATATGCTGCTAGGAAGGCATTCGTTGTCACACGAGTGGGTGACACCTCAATGGCCATTGGTTTGTTCCTANTATTTGCACAGTTAGGAACACTGAATATCCAAGATTTACTCCATGCNGCTGAATTAGAGTGGACTACGGGCAGCGGATTGGCGGTTGCGGTTTCGTTGCTTCTTCTTGGTGGAGCAGTCGGAAAATCGGCGCAGTTGCCTCTGCAGACATGGTTGCCAGACGCAATGGCAGGNCCAACACCGATAAGTGCNCTGATACACGCGGCTACTATGGTTACAGCCGGAGTCTACTTAATTGCTCGAACACATATCCTGTTTGAGCTGGCACCGACCGTGCAACTTCTTGTCGCGTGGATTGGTTTGATTACCCTGTTGATGGCTGGTTTTACAGCATTGACTCAGTCNGANATAAAGCGCATTCTTGCTTTTTCAACTGTTAGCCAGATCGGCTACATGTTTTTAGGTCTCGGGGTAGGTGCCTGGTCTGCTGCAATNTTCCACCTNATGACACATGCGTTCTTTAAAGCNCTTCTNTTTCTTGCTTCGGGAACTGTCATACTCTCGGTTCACCATGAGCAAAGCATTTTTAAGATGGGTGGCTTAAGAAAGGCTCTNCCAGTTTCATTTGCCTCATTTCTCATTGGATCATTAGCTCTCACGGCTTTNCCTTATACATCAGGTTATTTTAGCAAGGACGAAATCTTACTGGCGGCATTCGAATTAGAGGGAGTGGGTACCTACCTTTGGTTGGGTGGTGTGATTGGTGCTTTCTTTACGGGAATTTACACATTTCGTTTGTTTTTTATCGTGTTCTTTGGAGAGAACAAGGGCCACTTACCTGAAAAGGAAGTTGGAGGGTGGCATATGAATGGTCCTCTGATTTTGTTAATGATTTTATCGCTAGTGGGAGGATTTATAACCGTCCCAGTAGAGGCGGTTTTCAGTCATGGTGCCGCGCATGGGGAGCATCATGTATCAGCCTTAGTGCACGGCTTCATGATCGCGATGCCATTAGTTGGGATTTTTATTAGCTATATGTTTTTCTATGCAAAGAAATGGTCGATTGAAGATCTAATGTCCAGGCCGATAGCTCAAAAGCTTCACAGGTTGTGGCATAGCGGCTGGGGGATGGATTACATATATGATCGAATTTTTGTGTTTCCGTTTGTTTGGTTATCGCGAATTAATAAAGACGACCTGATTGACAAACTGTACACATTTATCGCTATGGTCTCTCGTCTCGCCAACACTTATGTTGTGCGAACCCAAACTGGATACCTGCGTTGGTATGCGCTCAGTGTTGCTTGCGGGCTGATAATTATCTTGGTTGTGGGAGTACTATTGTGATCTTAATATGGTTAATTAGTATTCTTTTTATAGGTGGTATACTGGCTTGGGNNTCTGAGCGATACAACNAAAATTACCCNCGTAATATTGCGCTATTAACAGTCCTTNTAGATTTANTTCTGATGCTTAGCATACTTCCGTCAGAATCTATCACGAGTGAATGGATAACAGTTTTTCAAATAGATTGGATTCCNCGATTTGGCATCTCATTGTATTTCGCTCTNGACGGATTGAGTCTCTTATTAATNATTCTAACTGCTTTNCTAGGCGCAATATCAATAGGCTCTGCTTGGAATGAGATAAAAACCCAAACTGGATTTTTTTATTTCAATCTTTTATGGACCCTAGCAGGAGTGATTGGTGTATTTACCGCACTAGATTTATTTCTTTTCTTCTTCTTTTGGGAGGTAATGCTCATTCCGATGTATTTCATTATCGCGATCTGGGGGCATGAGAATAAGAATTACGCGGCGATGAAATTTTTTATATTTACACAAGTTACGGGGATGTTAATGCTTGTGTCGATTCTGGTACTGGCATATTCCCATTACACTCAATTTGGATCATACAGCTTCAAATACGAAGACTTGTTATCGGTGAGTCTGGCCAGTTCGCTTCAGTTTTGGGTCATGTTGGGGTTCTTTATATCTTTCACGACAAAACTACCCTCAGTCCCTTTCCATTCTTGGTTGCCGGATGCTCATAGCCAAGCGCCCACTGCTGGTAGCGTTATTTTGGCAGGCATACTTCTTAAGACTGGAGCCTATGGATTAATTCGATTCGCAGTGCCTCTTTTCCCAGAGGCATCATTGACCTTCGCGCCTATAGCTATGGGTCTGGCAGCACTCAGTATTCTTTATTGTGCAAAAGTTGCTTTTGCGCAGTCAGACATAAAACGACTTATAGCTTACACGAGCGTTAGCCATATGGGGTTTGTTACCCTTGGTGTATATGCGTGGAATGAGCAAGCTTTGCAGGGTGCTGTGATGACCATGTTGGCACACGGATTGAGCGCTGCTGCTTTGTTTATGCTAGCAGGAGGCTTACAGCATCGTATTCATACTCGGAATATGGGGGATATGGGTGGTTTGTGGACTCAGGTTCCTAGAATGGCAGTTGTCGCCGTATTCTTCTCGGTAGCAGCGCTAGGTATGCCAGGGTTAGGAAATTTTGTGGGCGAGTTCCTGGCGTTGTTGGGCGCGTTTCAAACTAATATCCCAGCTACTGTAATTGCAGCATTTGGATTGATTTTAGCCTCTGTTTACTCGCTATGGGTTATACAAAAAGTGTTTCATGGGGAGTACTCAAGTGAACATTTCGATGAGGCAAAACTTACAGACCTATCACGACGGGAGATGTTTTATTTTGGGGCTATGATGTTAGGTCTGGTTTGGATGGGAATGTATCCACAATCATTCTTAGATTTATCTCAGCCAGTCTTAGCTCAGCTTCTGAGTTCTAGTCAGGGTGTCGTTTCTAATTTGGCAGGAATTCAATGATGACAATTACCTTTGCTGATCTCATCCCGTTACAACCTTTGTTAATAGCTACTTTGACAGTGGTGTTGGTCATGAGTGCGGTTGCTGTGAAGAGGAATTACGTTATCGCTTATAGGATAACCCTGTTAGGTCTGATATTAGCAGGATTAGCCTCGTTTTATCTTATGCCAAACGCAAATTACCAAGTTACTCCTCTACTTATTATCAACGCTTACAGTTTATTCTTTACAGGATTGGTTTGTCTAACTGCAGCNGGTATCTGTGTATTTTGTTTTCCGTATTTTTTAGATCTTCAAGATGACAAAGAAGAATATTTCTTGTTGTTAGGTTTGGCTACAATTGGTTCTATAGTTTTGGTTAGTAGTAATCATTTCGTAAGTATGATAATNGGAATTGAAACTATTAGCATGTCGCTCTACGGAATGGTCGCTTATCCAGTTCAAAATGGTCGATACGCGGCTCATGCATTAGAGGCTGCTGTTAAATACCTGGTGTTGTCTGCTGCAGCTTCCGGATTTATGTTATTTGGAATGGCTTTAATTTATGCTCAGACTGGCACTTTAGAGTTCACTAGTCTTACGCATAGTCTTTCAAACGATGGAATAGGTNANAGTTTTTCCATCACCGCATTTATACTTCTGTTTTCAGGGTTAGCGTTTAAATTGTCTCTTGCACCTTTTCANATTTGGACTCCAGACGTCTACGAAGGNTCTCCGCTTCCGTCAACGATTTATCTTGCGACTATTGGNAAGGCTGTNATTTTTATTGTTNTNTTACGAGTCGTGGTCAGNACAGACGCTTTATCNNTTCAATCTGTAAGTAACGCAATTGCTTTAATTGCNGTTGTCTCAATCATCCTNGGAAANTTGCTAGCCTTACTNCAAAAAAACATNAAGCGGATACTCTCTTTTTCATCAATAGCACATATGGGTTACCTTTTAATAGCCCTNATAGCCAGTCTTGATTCCGAGGGAACAATTAGTATAGAAACTATAACAATTTATTTGGTCGCCTATATTATTATGTCGGTCGGTGCTTTTGGAGTTGCGTCANCGTNCTCTTCAAGCGATNNAGANTTGGATAATGTTGAGGATTACAAGGGNCTCTTTTGGAGAGATCCCTGGTTGGCATGTATTTTTACTGGAATGCTTTTATCGCTTGCGGGTATTCCATTGACAGTTGGGTTTATTGGAAAATTTTACGTCTTTTTTGCAGGTGTCGAGTCAGAGCTCTGGGGACTTTTGTTAGTTTTAGTTATTGGTAGCGGAATAGGTTTATATTATTACTTGAGAATAGTTTACACGATGCTGTTATCTTCAAACGATAACGAAAATTCTAGTAGTGGCATTATCTCTAAAAATTTTGCGACTCACGCTGTATTAGCTCTGACATTTCTACTGCTTTTATTATTTGGGGTTTACCCTGCACCGCTTACGTTNCTTGTGGANTCAATTTCGTCTTCTATCCTGTANCTATCGATACTGTTTAGTACCTTCCCACTCAGGTGGTCTTAAATTTATGCTTTACTTTGGATCGACTATTACATTGTAAGAGAANAATATTGCTGTTCTTGANTATGATAATATNNACAGCAGCTCGTTACACTTTCACTGAGGGTTTGTCAGATTATGAGTAAGATAGCCGTAATAGGTGGTGGAAGTTTTGGCACAGTGGTAGCTAATATAATTGCTTTGAACGGTCACGATGTTNAATTNTGGATGAGAAGCAATGAGCTTGTTAGTGAGGTTAACGAGATCCAAGAAAACAAACAGTATCTGCCAGGTTATTCACTCAGCAAAAAAGTAGTTGCAACGGCTAATATGTCAGATGCTGTTAAAAAAGCCAGCTTGATCTTTGTTGCCGTGCCTAGTTCTTCATTTAGGGAGGTAGTCAAGCAGATCGTAGTCTTTGCCCCAGATGATGCTATGTTAATTAGCACTACGAAAGGAATTGAGCCGGGCAATTTTAAGTTAATGAGTCAGGTATTGCANGAAGAGTCCCCAAGNTCTGGTATAGGCGTGTTGAGTGGGCCTAATTTGGCTAAAGAAATTGCCTCCAAACACCCTACAGGNACAGTCATTGCCAGCAATAACGAACAAATTCGCGAAACTGTTAAAGATGTCCTTAGGTCTGATACTTTTAGGGTATATACCAACGATGATATGTTTGGGATAGANCTAGGTGGTTCACTTAAAAATATTTATGCGATTATCGCAGGCCTCGCAGCCTCGATTGGGACNGGTCANAATACAAATAGTATGCTTGTGACACGTGCTTTAGCTGAGATGGCAAGATTCGGTCGAGAGCTTGGGGCAGACCCAATGACATTNCTTGGTCTTGCTGGTGTNGGTGATTTGGTTGTAACTTGTTCAACTCCTTTAAGTCGAAATTATCGAATTGGGCAGGCTTTAGGTGAGGGGCGCTCAATAGAACAGGCACTAAATGAGGTTGATCAGGTTGCTGAGGGAGTTAATACCCTTAAATTAGTTAAAGAAAAAGCGGATGAATTGGGTGTTTATATGCCTCTNGTTAACGGGCTGTACAGAATCATATACGATGGTCAGCCGATTAACGATATTGTGTCTTCGTTAACTTTGAGTGAGGAAGCGTTAGATGTGGAATTTGCAGCTAAAGATGAAAAAATTCTTAACGAAATTTGAGGATCAATCATGACTGAGCTAAANGAAGGAGTTATTGATAGAGTCAAAGACTATAACAATTGGGTGAGGATATTTTTTATGCTCGCGTACGGCCTAGTGCTANTTTATATTGTTGTTCCGATTGTAGCAGTTGTCATGATTGCTCAAGTTTTNTGTACGTTTGGTGGNGGAAGGTTAAACTCAAATTTAACGGAATTTGGNGAGTCTTTGGTAGAGTATATTCAACAGACGATCGACTTTTTGTTGTATAAAAGTAATGAAAAACCTTTTCCTTTTAAGCCATTCCCAAATTTCGGGAAAGAGAAAAATAACAGGANCGAAACAGAGAGCAGCGAGATAAAAGTGAAGCCCCAACCTAAAACTGCGGCTAAAAAGAAGTCGGTCAANAAAGCAGTAAAATCAAAAAAAGTTAAAAAGAAGGTTTNGACAAAAAAACTTGATGNCTAATTTATGGAAATTAANTGGAGTATTTTGANGTCTATGAGGAGCTTATCTCTTAGTTATAGGATTCTTACTGCAGTTTTCTTCATAACGCGATTTTCTTTGGCGCAAGAATCCACATCAATTCCCGAACACCGGCTAATGCCTCGATTTCCAGATTCCGAGGTGACCGCTCTCGAATTTGTTGAGGATACGAATTATCGTCTGATTTTAAGTAGTCTTCAGCGAGCGAGAGGTCTAGTTTCTTCAGAAAATTCAGAAATGTTGCGGGGTGACATTACTAAAATCATATATGAGATAGCTCCAGAATTTACCGGTCAAGATGTATTTGAGTACTTTAATAACGAAGCCGAAGAAAAAAATTATAGGAAATTATTTTCGTGTATCGGTAGAGAGTGTGGTAGTAGCAATTATTGGGCAAACGATATTTTTGGCAACCGGGTGCTCTATGGCCCGGAACGAAACCAATATTATTCAGTCTTTGATGCCGCTAACGAAGGAAGAGAAGATTTTATAGCAATGTATATTATAACTCGCGGCAATAGACGAGTTTATGCCTATTTTGAATTTATAGAACCTGGTGGCGCCCAATCAAGGATTGATATTTTCGACTCCGATGCATTGTTGTCTGAATTGCAGGCGCAGCGAAGTATTGTTCTTAAGAATATAGACTTCGAGAGTGACCTTAGCTTGACCAGTGACTCTGATATCTCATTCCTGGTGTCGCTCTTAGAGAAAAACCCAAGCCTGAAGTTTTACTTGGTTGCTCATTTATACCAAGAGGGTGGTGAAAGTGAGGAATTGATTGCAAGGTCACGTCAAAGGGCTAACGTGTTACGGCAGGTACTGCTTGGAAGAGGGATCGATAGGGAGCAAATTCAGGCTTATGGAGTTGGTCCTTTTGCGCCTTATTGTGGTGCTGAAAGATGCGCGGATAGAGTCGAATTAGTTATGCAGTAAACGCTATTTGCTCACCAAAGATAAATACTCATTGCGAGTGCTGGCCTTGGTTCTAAAAATGCCTAGCATGCAAGAAGTTGTCATAACAGAATTCTGCTTCTCCACACCTCGCATCATCATGCACATATGTTTGGCTTCTATCGTGACTGCAGCGCCTGCTGCTTGAGTTTGTTCTAAAACGCAATTAGCGATTTCATTGGTTAAATTCTCTTGTATCTGAAGTCTCCTAGCGAAGACGTCGACTATCCTTGCAATTTTAGAAAGGCCTATCACCTTGCCTTGCGGAAGGTAAGCGACATGGCACTTCCCGATGAATGGCAGCATGTGATGCTCGCACATCGAATATAGTTCAATATCCTTTACTATCACCATTTCATCTGAATCTGAGGGGAATAAAGCATCGTTGATGACTTCCTTAATACTCATGGAATAACCTTGGGTAAGAAAGCGCATGGCATTGGCCGCCCTTTTCGGAGTATCTTTTAATCCGGCTCGATTTGGATCTTCACCTACTTCTTTTAGTATATTGAGATATGCATCTTCCATCTAAACGACTTTCCAATTGTTACTTAAATTTAGTCATGTACCCTACGATAACTAATATATATCGTAAAGATATTTTTACAATTCGCGACCTAAAAAATTATGGATATTTACAGTTATGTTATTAAAACATCGGAAAGGTTCGATGAATCGGATTTATACTTTGGGCATGGAACGGAGAATTCTCTAGATGAGGCCGCATACTTGGTTTGTGGATCTTTGAACATATCCTACGATTGTGACTTACAGTCTTTAAATTATTTTCTAAGTTCGGAAGATATTGAACTTATAGAAGAGAGGATACAGCGCCGCATAAAAGAGAAAATACCAGCAGCATATCTCGTTGGTAAAGCAATGTTTGCCGGTTTTGAATTTATAGTTGATGAGAGAGCTCTGATTCCACGCTCCCCCATAGCGGAGTTAATACTCAATGGATTTTCTACGCTTATGACGAGGGAGCCTCAGAGAGTCTTAGATCTGTGTGCAGGAAATGGTTGTATAGGAATCTCTATAGCTAAAATATATAGCGAGAGCTTGGTTGATCTCNTAGATTGTGATGAGAANTGTTTAAAATTGGCGCAGGCGAATATAGCGAAACATAATTTGCTTGATCAGGTTAATGTTATNAATTCCAATTTATTTGAGAAAGTGACGGAAAAATATGATCTGATTGTCAGTAATCCACCTTATGTTTCCTCAAAGGAATATGAGTCTTTGCCTATCGAATATTTCCATGAGCCTAAAGGTGGATTGGTTTGCAGGGAGTCGGGTCTCTCTATCCCNGCAAAAATTCTCCAAGAAGCAAAGGATTATTTGTCCGAAAAGGGTTTGTTGGTATTAGAATTAGGTCACTCGAAATCAAGTTTAGAGAAAAGGTTTCCCCTTGTGCCATTTCTTTGGATTGAGTTTTCGCACGGTGGGCACGGTGTCTTAGCTATAACTCGGGAACAATTAACTGAGTACTGTAACGAACTGAATTAGTGTACAATGCGCTGCTTTTTGGGTGTGTAAAGCGAGTTTTTCGCCGAGAGAAGAGTTTATGTCAGGCAATACAATNGGCAAGTTATTTACAGTAACTAGCTATGGGGAGAGTCATGGTCCTGCCCTAGGATGTGTGGTGGATGGCTGCCCTCCAGGAATGGANTTATGTGAATCCGATATGCAAAGGGACNTGGATAGACGTAAGCCAGGTCAGTCTCGATTTACCACTCAGAGAAGGGANGATGACANAGTAAAGATTTTGTCTGGTGTGTTTGAAGGAAAAACGACAGGAACACCCATCGGCTTGCTAATCGAGAANAACGATCAGAGGTCTAAGGATTACAGTAAAATAAAAGACCGATTTCGACCAGCTCATGCAGATTATACCTATTGGAAGAAATATGGAGTGCGAGATTATCGGGGAGGAGGAAGGTCGTCGGCACGTGAAACTGCTATGAGAGTTGCCTCCGGAGCGATNGCCAAAAAGTTCCTGAAAGAGAAATTTTCGGTAGAGATAAGGGGTTATCTGACTCAGTTAGGCCCTATATCCGTAGAAAACATAGANTTTGATCAAATTGACCAGAATCCTTTCTTCTGTCCTGACAAAAGTAAGGTGGCCAAGATGGAAGAATACATGTCAGCCTTATCTAAAGAAGGGAATTCTATTGGTGCAAAAATCGCTATTGAAGCATCAAATGTGCCGGCAGGCCTTGGAGAACCNGTATTTGACCGATTGGATGCCGATATTGCCAAAGCTTTAATGAGTATCAATGCTGTTAAAGGGGTCGAGATTGGNTCTGGCTTTGACTCTGTAGCTCAAAAGGGAACAGAACATAGGGATGAAATTACGCCAGACGGNTTTTTAAGTAACAACGCTGGTGGTGTCTTGGGGGGCATTTCAAGCGGGCAGGATATAACAGCAAGCATAGCCTTGAAGCCAACCTCTAGTATCAGAATACCAGGGAAATCAATCAATACGGAGGGTGAGGTCGAGAACGTAGTGACAACAGGTAGGCATGATCCATGTGTAGGTATTCGAGCTACACCTATCGCTGAAGCAATGCTCGCCTTGGTGTTGATGGATCACGTATTAAGGGTCCGGGGGCAAGTAGGCAGTTTTTTGGAATAAAATNTANACTATAAAAANANAATTAAAACATAAAGTTAAAATAATTTATTAAATGAGTACATGATGAGTGGAAAGACGTTATACGACAAGATCTGGGATTCGCACCTGGTTAATCAGCGTGAAGACGGAACTGCGCTAATTTACATAGATCGACATCTGATACATGAGGTTACCTCACCGCAGGCGTTTGAGGGTCTGAAGATGTCAGGCAGAGTTCCTTGGCGTTCAGATGCAAACTTAGCGGTGCCGGACCATAATATTCCAACGACCACTGATGAGAGGCGACAAGGACTGTCAGGAATTAAAGATCCTGTCTCAAAGATTCAAGTCAAAGCGTTAGANGATAATTGCAAAGAAAACAATATCTTATCGTTAGAAATGAATGATATACGTCAAGGCATTGTCCATGTTATGGGNCCTGAGCAAGGAGCAACGCTTCCAGGTATGACGATTGTCTGCGGTGATTCTCATACCTCGACTCACGGCGCCCTTGGAGCGCTTGCTCACGGTATTGGTACCTCAGAAGTTGAGCATGTGCTTGCTACGCAGTGCCTAATGCAAAGAAAAATGAANAATATGCTTGTTCNAGTTGATGGTGTCTTGAAAAAGGGGGTCACGGCAAAGGACGTNGTTCTGGCGATTATTGGTGAAATAGGGACAGCAGGGGGAACCGGATATACGATAGAGTTTGGGGGCGAGGTTATCAAAAATCTGTCAATTGAAGGNCGTATGACTGTTTGTAACATGGCCATTGAGGCAGGAGCCCGTGCTGGCCTGATTGCNGTTGATCAAAAGACGCTGGACTACGTTAAAGGACGGCCATTTGCTCCAAGTGGAGACATGTGGGTACGTGCTTCGGAGGCCTGGAGAAGCTTGGTGTCCGACTCAAATGCGAATTTTGATAGAACAGTAATAATCGATGGGAGCGAAATTGAACCACAAGTAACGTGGGGAACTTCNCCNGAGATGGTNGCGCCGGTCTCAGGGTCGATTCCTGATCCNACTTTAGAAACCGACCCAACAAAGAAGGGGAACTTAGAGCAGGCATTGAAATATATGGGGCTTAAGGCAGGTACTGAAATAAAAAATATCCAACTGGATTATATATTCATAGGCTCCTGCACAAACTCGAGGATAGAAGACCTNAGAGAGGCTGCTCAAGTAGTTAAAGATAGAAAGGTTGCNGNAAANATCGAGGTTGCGATGGTGGTCCCGGGTTCCGGGTTGGTTAAAAAGCAGGCAGAGGAAGAAGGGTTGGATCANATTTTCACCAGTGCGGGTATACAGTGGCGTGAACCTGGCTGTTCTATGTGTCTAGCCATGAATTCAGATCAACTGGGAGAGGGCAAGCATTGTGCATCTACATCTAACCGCAACTTTGAGGGGCGACAAGGNTTTGGGGGGAGAACTCATCTAGTTAGTCCAGCNATGGCTGCCGCAGCTGCGATTCATGGTCATTTTGTTGATGTAAGTAAGATCTGACCGTTAACTTAATTTGATTGGATTCAAAAATGAAAAAATTTGTAGTAGAAGAAGGTTTAGTCATGCCCTTGGATAGGGCAAACGTAGATACAGATTTCATAATACCTAAACAATTTCTAAAATCGATTAAACGCTCGGGCTTTGGTGTCAACCTTTTTGATGAACATCGTTACTTAGATAAAGGTGTGCCAGATGCGGACAATAGCAATCGGCCTCTGAACCCCGATTTCGTGTTGAATCAAGCNCGATATAAAGGATGTAAAATNCTTNTAGCAAGGAAGAACTTTGGTTGTGGTTCCTCGCGAGAGCATGCGCCATGGGCCTTAGATGATTATGGNTTTAGAGTTATTTTNGCTCCAAGTTTTGCGGACATATTTTTTAATAATTGCTTTAAAAATGGTCTTTTACCTATTGTATTAAAAGAAGAAATAATAGAATCCCTNTTCAAGGAANTTGAGGCCTCNGTTGGTTTTTCNTTGAAAGTTGATTTGGAAAGACAGCTTATTACCCCNGTAAATGGNAACGATATTCCTTTTGAGGTTGACGAGTTTAGAAAGCATTGTNTAATCAATGGGTTAGATGATATTGCGCTTACTCTNGAGAACAGTAAAACTATNGANGAGTTTGAGANGGGTTGGAGAGAGATTAGTCCCTGGTATTTTTCCTCTACATCATAAAATTTTAAATTTTTTTGGTGGGTAATAAATTAATGGTTGTATATGGAATATGAAGAAATATAACGTTGCAGTAGCGGGAGCGACCGGAGCGGTTGGAGAGGCGATGTTCGATATTTTGCAAGAACGCGAATTCCCCATAAATAATATATATGCATTAGCTAGCGAGAGGAGCGAAGGCAAAAAAGTGATGCTCGGCAGTAAGGCGATCACTGTAACTGATTTGGCAAATTTCGATTTTAAGCTTGCGGATATTGCTCTGTTCTCAGCCGGAGGAGCGATTTCCGCAGAATTTGCACCAAAGGCAGGTGAATCTGGTTGTGTGGTTATCGATAACACCTCACACTTCAGATATGATGATGATATTCCACTAATAGTTCCTGAGGTAAACTCTTGTAAAATAGGGGAATATAAGAATAGGAATATTATTGCTAATCCAAATTGTTCAACAATTCAGATGCTTGTTGCACTAAAGCCAATCTATGATGCGGTGGGTATTAAGAGGATTAGTGTTTCAACCTACCAGGCCGTTTCTGGGTCAGGCACGGCCGCGGTAAATGAACTAGCCAAGCAGACGGCGGAATTGCTCAATGGAAGGGATGCTGAGTGTGATGTTTACCCCAAGCAGATAGCATTCAATGTACTACCACATATAGATATCTTCATGGACAATGGCTATACCAAGGAAGAGATGAAGATGTGCTGGGAGACACAAAAGATTTTTGGAGACGAAAATATNAATGTTTCAGCAACTTGCGTTAGAGTTCCGGTATTTTTCGGTCACTCAGAGGCTATTCAGATTGAAACTTCGGACTATATAGACGAAAAGCAGGCACGAAGCCTTCTAGAGAAGGCGGAGGGTGTTACAGTTATCGACGAGCGCAAAGATGGAGGTTATCCTACCGCAGTTCATGAGTCAGCTGGTAGCGACCCCGTATTTGTCGGGAGAATACGGAAAGACATATCTTTGAAGAATGGATTAAATCTATGGGTAGTGTCTGATAACGTCCGGAAAGGAGCTGCCCTGAATTCTATACAAATTGCTGAAGAATTGATAAAAACGCATTTAAATTAGTATTCTATATGATTATTAAAGAATTCATATGAGAAGTTTAGCTCTTCAGTCAGTAATTCAGGATTCGTTGGTCTCGCGATCAAAATATATTTAGTACGAATAGGTTTCATAAGAGTGAGATTCTCGCCAAATTCAATAAAATTTCTTCAAAAGGTGTGTTACTTACCTTTTTTGCTCTTGTTAATAAGTTTAACGTGGTCTTCTTTGGCGAATTCCCAAGAGGTAGCCGAGGGTAACACAGTGATTGTTCAGCCGGGGGACTCGTTGTTCCGGATAGCCATGGAAAATAGACCAGACCAGTCCGTATCCTTGCAACAGACGATGGTCGCAATTCAAAGATTGAATCCCAACGCATTTGTGGATGGGAACTTAAACAGAGTTAAAGCAGGTGAGCGCTTACTGCTACCTAGTATCGGTCAAATAACAGATATAAATTTGNATGATGCAATTTCATCAATAAGTGTTCAAAATCANATAATTAGAAACAATAATTCTAGTAATATAGAGTCTACTGAAAGGCAAGAGGATGGTCGGTTCAGCATCCTAAGAGCTGAGGATGAATTATCAAATATATCCGACGAATTATTACCTTTGCAGCAAGAAAATTCNCAGTTAGATCAACGNCTTATAGAGCTAGAAAACCTTATAGCTATTAATTTAGAGGAGCGAGATCGAGCAAGGCTTCAGCGCGAGGAGCTAAATTCGAGATTATTGCAGTTGAATGCTCAGATAGATGACGCAAAAGAGTTGATTCGGCTTCAGGATTTACAACTCGCTCAACTGAGAGCTCAACTTGCAGAAACAACCGTATCACCCACTGAAATCGAAATGCCCGGCCTGAGCGAATCGGGTAACATTACAGAAGATTTCGTGGAGAATGAGTCAGTTTGGGCCAAACTGCGAAACAGTTTTTTTGGGTTCTTTCAGTCTAATAGTCCGCTCGTCACAGTTGCGGCACCTTTAGCACTACTTCTTCTTGGATGGTTACTTTGGTGGGACCGCGCAAACTATGCAGAGTCAAAGTCTGGCGAGGCAGTTGAAAAACCGAACAAATTCCAGTCACATGAAACGGACCAAAGCGTGGATCCCGAGAACAAGGGTTCAGTAGCTGAGATTGATTCTGGTGCCGCGAGTGAGCTAATCCAGGGTAGAGTGTTCAACGAGGGCAAAAAGCCGTCTNCAACTCAGTCAGACTCAGTGAATGAACCACCCCCGAGCGAAAGCATTGAATTTATCGGGGGCTCAGCTGATGAAGATAGCTTTGCAGATTTAGATTTCCTTTCAGATGAGGAACGAAAAGAATTGGACACACCGGAAGCAATTGAAGAAATATTCTATCTCGGTGATGAAGAATCGGCTACCAAGCTAGAACTGGCTTATGCTTATGTAAAAATGAATGATTTTGAAGGGGCAAAAGAAATCTTATCGGAAGTAATAGAGGAGGGTAATACCGATCAAAAAAAGGAAGCGGAAAAGCTCCTTAGCCGAATGGACTCTACTGCCTAGTTTACCTCCGGTTTCATTATCATAAATAACCACCTCTAAAATGAATTAACAGATGTATCGTATAGCGCTTGGTTTAGAATATGACGGAGCCACATTTTCAGGCTGGCAGGCTCAGTCATCGCCGCAATTAGAAACCGTGCAAGAGAATCTCGAAGCCGCCTTAAGTCGAATTGCAGCGCATCCGATAAAGACAATTTGTGCTGGTAGAACGGACGCTGGCGTCCATGCGATAAACCAAGTCGTTCATTTTGATTCCCCGGTTAACAGAGGAGAAAAAGCATGGTCGACGGGCGTTAACAGTCTTCTGCCGCCATCAATTCGTGTTATTTGGGCTCAAGATGTCGACGTCGAGTTTCACGCAAGGTTTAGTGCTATGGCTCGCAATTATAAATACTTAGTTTACTGTCACAAAACAGAGCGTCCCATGCTCTGGAAGAAAGCCGTGCGGGTTTCGCAGAAATTAGATATTTCTGCGATGAACGAAGCTGCTGCGTGTTTAATTGGAGAGCATGACTTTTCGGCATTTAGAGGAGCGGGTTGTCAGTCTAAATCTCCCTACAGGAGTGTTATAGAAGCAAACTGGACGACAAGAGGAGCTTTTTTAATTTTTAGTATCAAAGCGAATGCTTTTTTACTTCACATGGTTCGTAATATTGTGGGTTCCTCTCTTGATGTAGGTAAGGGTATTAAAGAAAGTCATTGGTTTTTAGAACTATTAGATGGAGGTGAACGTTCAAGCGCCGGAGTGACTGCGCCCTCTGATGGTTTGTATCTAGTAGACGTTGATTATCCGAAAGCTTATGGCATTCCGAAAGGTATGACATTGCCACTATTTTTTTCGGAAGGATAGGCTGACCCTGCTAGATTTGCTAGAATATCATTTTATTAGAGAATTTCGTTTCGTTGACCCAGCCTTGGATTAAAATTTGCGGAATCACTCAAAATAAAGACGCAGATTACGCGGCGCAATTGGGTGTAAATGCATTAGGGTTTGTATTCTACTCAAAAAGCCCGCGCTCGATTTCTTCAAAAGTTTTGCCAAAAATTATTGAAAATCTTAAGGGGTCCGTGAGTATTGTGGCTTTGTTTGTTGACCCTACAAAAGATGAAGTTAGTGAGGTACTTGATTCAGGTTTAATAGATCTTATCCAATTTCATGGTAATGAGTCGGAGGAATTTTGTAGCTCATTTGATACGCCATACATGAAGGCTCTGCATATTAAAGATCAATTTCTACCTTTATCAGTTTTTGACAAATATTCGAGTGCACGATATTTACTTTTAGACACTTTCAGCAGAAAAGTGTCAGGGGGAACAGGTAAAACCTTTGACTGGTCAATTGCTAGAGATGCCATTGAGAAAACTAGTCGCGAGATTATTATCGCGGGCGGATTAAACTCGACAAATGTTGAGCATGTTGTAAAAGCAATTAACCCCTTCGGTGTTGATGTCAGTAGTGGTGTAGAATCTGCGCCAGGTACAAAAGATATGACTAAGTTAGATAGATTCGTGAGAGAGGCTAGAAGTGTTAGATCTTGATTTGCAAGAATTAGAAGGCCCGGATGTTAGAGGGCATTTTGGACCATATGGCGGCGTATACGTGGGTGAAACATTAATTGCTGCTGTAGAGGAATTAAATAGTGTTTATCAGACTCTTTCAGAGAGTGATACATTTTGGTCAGAGTTTCATCATGAGTTAAACCATTATGTTGGTAGACCTTCTCCCCTGTATTTTGCAGATCGATTAACACAGCACTGCGGTGGAGCAAAAATCTACCTAAAGAGAGAAGATTTAAATCATACCGGTGCACACAAAGTAAATAACACAATAGGCCAAGCTCTTTTGGCTAAGCATATGGGTAAAACGCGAATTATCGCAGAGACAGGAGCCGGTCAACATGGAGTTGCGAGTGCTACAGTTGCGGCTAGATTAGGTCTTGAGTGTCATGTTTACATGGGCGCTGAGGATATAGTTAGGCAAGCTCCAAATGTATATCGAATGAAGTTACTTGGGGCAAATGTTGTTTCCGTAGAGTCGGGTTCTAAAACCTTGAAGGACGCTCTTAATGAGGCTTTGAGGGATTGGGCAAAAAACGTGGATGATACGTACTATATTATCGGCACGGTTGCTGGGCCGCATCCTTACCCTCAACTGGTGAGGGATTTTCAAAGCGTTATTGGTCGTGAGGCAAAGGAACAATCACAGAAAATTTTAGGTGGTCTGCCTGATGCTCTCGTCGCGTGTGTTGGCGGTGGCTCAAATGCAATAGGTCTATTTCATCCTTTTCTGAAAGATACAACGGTTAGCATGTATGGAGTTGAAGCTGGAGGCTATGGGATAGATACAGGAAAACACGCTGCACCATTGAGTGCAGGAACGCCAGGCGTCTTACATGGAAATCGAACCTATGTGATGACGGATTCAAATGGACAAATTTCACCAACACACTCTGTGTCAGCAGGTTTGGATTATCCGGGTGTCGGGCCTGAACATTCGTGGTTGAAAGATTTAAAAAGGGTTAATTATGTTTCGGCAAATGATGGCGAGGCTATGGAAGCTTTTCACCTTCTTACAAAACTAGAAGGTATAATACCGGCTTTGGAAAGCAGCCATGCCGTCGCTTATGCGATGAAGCTTGCGAAGAAAATAGGTGACTCGCGAACTATTTTAGTAAATCTCTCGGGAAGAGGCGATAAGGATATTGAAACAGTTGCCAGGATAGAAGGCATTCAAATCTAAATTCTCATGGGTCGAATAAAGCAGATAACCGATAGTGTGAATCAAAAAGGTCGTAAGCTTCTNATCCCCTATTTGGTAGCTGGTGATCCAAATAAAGAAACGACTATTGAGCTTATGCATGCCCTAGTATCGAATGGGGCTGATATTATTGAATTGGGTATACCCTTCAGTGATCCGTCTTCAGATGGTGAAGTTATTCAAAGCGGCATAGAGAGGTCTTTGAGAAAAGGCACTAGCCTTAATGATACTCTCGATATTGTATCTAAATTTAGAGCACGAAACGAAGTCACCCCAATTGTCCTTATGGGTTATTTGAATCCTGTTGAGATAATGGGGNTCGATAATTTTGTTCGAAGAGCTAAGAACGAGGGTGTAGATGGAGTTTTGATGGTTGATATGCCNCCCGCNGANGCCGGGGTATTGAACGCNAAGTTGAAAGAGGTGAATATTGACTCAATTTTTCTTGTTGCTCCCACAACGACTCAGGAACGAGTTAAATCAATTCTTAATATGACAAGTGGCTACGTTTATTACGTTTCATTGAAAGGGGTGACAGGCGCACCTATAACTGATGTAGACGAAGTAGAGCGAAATGTATGTTCTCTTCGATCTTACACAGATTTACCGATAGTAGTTGGTTTTGGTATCAAAGATGGAGAAAGTGCAAAGGAAATGGCACGAGTTTCCGATGGTGTTATCGTTGGTTCTGCATTAGTCAATAAAATAGCTAGTTTAACCTCACACGAAAAAATAAGCGCAGAAGATATTAAGAATAGCACCAATATCATCAAAGAAATTAGGGAAGAACTTGATCTCGATAATGAGGTTGTTGATGAGGAGTATCTGTGAGTTGGATAGATCGAATACTTCCTTCTATCTCTCGATCTCGAGATAGAGATGATAAAGGGTCTGGAAAGATTCCAGAAGGCTTGTGGAGACAATGCCCCAGATGCGAGGCAACCCTTTTCCATGAGACATTAGAAAAGAATGCTGACGTTTGCCCTAAATGTGATTATCACATAAGAATTTCTGCCAGGCGTAGAATCGAAATATTCCTTGATTCCAAGGGCCAAAGAGAGCTTGACTCTGATTTGGAACCGCTGGATTCTCTCAATTTTAAAGATTTAAAACGTTATAAAGATCGACTTCAAACTGCTAAAAAGGCCACTGGTGAAAATGATGCGCTTGTCGTTGTTAGAGGAGAGCTGGCAGGTCTTTCAGTTATTGTTGCTGCCTTTGAGTTCGGGTTTATAGGGGGCTCTATGGGTGCTGTGGTAGGTGAAAAATTTGTTCGCGCAGTCAATGCCTGCATTAGCGAAAGGCTACCGCTAATTTGTTTTTCGACTAGCGGTGGTGCTCGAATGCAGGAAGCGTTGATTTCACTAATGCAAATGGCAAAAACCGCCGCGGCGCTTGAAGAGCTGAATCGTCAAGCTCTCCCTTATATATCGGTGCTCGTTGACCCAGTATATGGAGGGGTGTCTGCAAGTTTAGCGATGTTAGGAGATATTAATATTGCTGAACCAAATGCACTAGTCGGTTTTACCGGTCCAGATGTTATAAAGCAAACTGTTCGAGTTAACCTTCCCGAGGGGTTCCAGCGCAGTGAGTTCTTGCTTGAGCATGGCGCTATTGACATGATTGTTGATCGGAGAGAAATGAGAAATAAAATTTCTTCGATTCTTGAAAAGCTAAACTATAGAAATTCCTAAAAAGGTTCATGTCTTTCGATTCGTTGAATAAAAACGATCTCTCATTTTGGCTTGCCTACATTGAGTCGCTGAATATTAAAGAAATTGAGTTGGGCCTAAATCGCGTAATACAGGTTGCCCAGAATCTTGGAGTTGAGGCCGTTGCAGAAAAGACTATCATGATTGCGGGGACCAATGGTAAAGGATCATGTGTTGCTGCCATGGAGGTAATACTGCGTGATTTGGGATATAAGGTTGGCTGTTATACTTCACCTCATATTTTGAGATTTAATGAACGAATAAAACTAGATGGTGTCGAAATTACAGAGGAGATATTGTGTGCGGCATTTGTTGCAGTAGAAAACGCGAGAGGCGATATCAAGCTTACCTACTTTGAATTTACGACTTTGGTGGCTTTCCTAATATTTTCGAAAAGAAAACTTGACTTTGCCCTATTGGAGGTAGGTCTTGGGGGACGTCTCGATGCGGTAAACATCATCGAGGCAGATGTCGCAGTTATTACCTCTATAGATCTTGATCACCAGGAATGGTTAGGAAAAGACAGAGAGTCAATCGGATATGAAAAAGCTGGCATAATCAAAAAAAACAGACCAGTCGTCTATGGAGACAGCAATCCGACAAAGTCAGTTCTTGCTACNGCCGAGTCGCTAAATTCNAAAATNTTTNTGAAAGGACGTGATTTTGATTACCAAATCAAGACTGAAGATAAATCTTTTGATTGGTCAGGAGGNCNAGATANGAATGAAAATATATCCGGTCTACCGATCCCGAATTTAGCCATCGAAAATGTTTCAATTGGTATGCAAGCATTATCTGTAGCTGGAATAGAAATCGATGTTAAATTTCTTCGATCATCTCTACGCCGTCTTTACTTGCCTGGTCGATTTGAAAAATGCGTTGATGCTTTGACTGGAGTATCTGTGGTTTTAGATGTAGCTCACAATCCTGCTGCTGCTTCGATGCTGGCAAGTAACATTAGCAGGGAGCTGAGTATTAATCATAGAATTAAACAAATTTCTGTAGTGATTGGATTAATGGCAGATAAAGATGTAAGAGGTTTTATTGCTGAATTACGACCTTTTGTTGATAGTTGGTATGTTGCGGGATTTGATGACCCACGCGCAATGCCGGTGAAGAATTTAGCAGCTTGTCTTGATAATGAAGATAGAATAATTCTTCCAGATGATCGTACATTTCTCGAATGCTATAACCAGGCTTGTGCTGATCTTTATTCATACCAAAAGAAGGAAGCTGGAAGTGAGGGTTTAATCATTGTGACTGGTTCATTTTTGTGTGTTTCCGCTGTACAGGAATCAGTTAAGCGCAACATAAAACCATAGAAAATTGTTTGTGGTAATTACTATTCGCATCACAGTTGGAGATACC
This sequence comes from Gammaproteobacteria bacterium, assembly GCA_002727755.1. Taxonomy (GTDB): domain Bacteria; phylum Pseudomonadota; class Gammaproteobacteria; order Pseudomonadales; family Pseudohongiellaceae; genus UBA9145. Next base: position 30,771 of record PBXX01000003.1, read on the forward strand.
TTTGGTTTATAACAAAAAGCAGCGTATTGTTGGTACTATAGTCTTAATGGCTTTGGTAGGCGTGCTTTTCCCTGTTATTTTCGATGGGGGAGACACATTTCAAGCGGAGCTAGAATCTAGAATTCCACCAGAGCCTCAATTTAGTCTTTTGCCAGAGCCTAATCCGACTAGACCTGTCATTATTGCAGATGCAGATACTGACGCTGGTGCAGAGGAGGGTCAATCGGAGATTTCGGAAAACGATAGTCAGATAATTTCTCAATCTGAGGAAGACGAAGCCGATTTAGATTTAAGTCCAATGTTGTCAGGTTGGAGTATAAGGCTTGGCTCATTTGCGGAAAAGCAAAATGCTATAAATTTGGTTGAACGACTTCACGAATCTGAATACAAGGCTTATACGCGAGAGTTTAATAATTCCGCTGGAGAACTTGTAAGTGTCTTTGTTGGGCCTTGGATTGATAAAAGCATTGCCGAGGACTATTTATCCGAGTTAGAGGATAAGTTTAGATTAGCCGGTGACATAGTGCGTTATGAAGTTGGTAGCTTTTGAAACTTGATTAGGCTTTGAACCATGAATTGGATAGACGCCTCAATATTAATTATCATGATGCTGTCCAGCATCTTTGGCCTTTGGAGAGGACTTGTCAGAGAAATATTTTCTTTGGTTACATGGATTTTTGCACTGTTAGTAGCTAGGAGATATAGCGATNTGCTCGCTAATTTNCTNTTTAGCTCTTTTGACAATCTAACCATNCGTTATGTTGCGGCTTTTGCTCTGATATTTATTTTTGTAATGATGCTGGGTACCTTGCTAAANTTTTTGTTATCAAAACTTCTTGTGTTCACTGGCCTCAAATTTATTGATAGATTGTTAGGTGGCGTCTTCGGTATTGCTCGTGGTGTTATTATTTCTTTTATTGGTTTATTTGCTTCTAGCTTCTTTTTCTCTCAAGCTCAGGTCTGGCAGCAATCAAAATTGATTCCTTATGGGCAAAACATGATTGAAATATCGCGCGTCTTCATTCAAGATAGGTATGGCACTGCTGAGGTATCTCAGCTCAAAGCTGATATCTAGATCGGAGAGGTCTATGTGTGGTTTAGTTGGAGTTGTTACTAACGACGATGTGGGAGTCTGTCTTTATGACACNTTAACAGTGCTTCAGCATCGNGGCCAAGATGCGGCAGGGATAATGACGAGTGACAACGGAAAGCTAAATCTTCGCAAAGATAATGGCCTTGTGAAAGACGTGTTCAGAACGCGCCATATGCGCAGGCTTATCGGACAAATGGGAATAGGGCATGTNAGGTATCCCACAGCAGGTAGCTCAAGTCCTGCTCTAGCTCANCCCTTCTATGTAAATTCTCCCTATGGTTTATCTCTCGCCCACAATGGAAATCTTACAAACACTGCTGAATTGAGTAGGGACTTATTCAAGGAAGACCTTCGACATATAAATACTGATTCAGACTCTGAAGTATTGTTGAATATATTTGCGCACGAGCTTCAGCAGCAGCAACAAATTGAACCAACGCCNGATCATATATTTTCNGCTCTTACAAGGGTTTACGACCGTTGCAGGGGNGGATTTGCAGCAATTGTTATGATTACGGGTTATGGGATTTTAGGTTTTAGAGATAAGCATGGTATTCGGCCATTAGTGTTTGGTAGTAGAGAGTCAGAACGCGGTAAGGAGTATATGATTGCGTCAGAGAGCGTCGCACTCGATTCTCAAGGATTTTCTGTGGAAAGGGATATTGCCCCAGGNGAAGCNGTNTANATAGATGTGAACAACAANCTGCATACAAAACAATGTACACCNGCAGGAAAGCATACTCCTTGTATTTTTGAACATGTCTATTTTGCAAGACCTGATTCGTTAATGGATAGTATTTCAGTTTACAAAGCCAGGTTGAGAATGGGTGAAAGGCTCGCAGACAAATTGCTGAAGCAGAGACCAAATCATGACATAGATGTTGTTATTCCAATCCCAGATACAAGCCGTCCGTCAGCACTAGAGCTCGCTAATCGTCTTGGTATCAAGTTTAGAGAGGGTTTCGTAAAAAATAGATATATNGGTAGAACCTTCATCATGCCCGGTCAGAGTATGAGGAAAAAGTCGGTTAGGCANAAATTAAANGCAATCGAACTAGAATTTAAAGGTAAAAATGTTCTATTAGTCGATGATTCAATCGTTCGCGGAACTACCTGCAAGCAGATAATTCANATGGCTCGAGATGCCGGTGCTAATAAAGTATATTTCGCTTCTGCAGCTCCTGGAGTTAGATTTCCAAATGTTTATGGGATCGATATGCCGGCTGCGTCCGAATTAATTGCGGCCGGGAGAACTGACGAAGAAGTGCAGGAATTGATAGGAGCAGATTGGTTAATTTATCAAAACTTAGAGGATTTAATTGCTTCGGCAGCTGATGGAAACCCGGAGATTGCAGATTATGAATGCTCTGTTTTTAACGGTGAGTATGTCACTGATGATGTGGATGAAATGTATCTAAAACGTTTAGAAAATCTCCGAAGCGAGGGCGCAAAGCTCGCGAGAAAGCGAGGTAATAATGCTAANCANCAAGATTTGGTTTCAGATATTCAAACTGAAGTTTAGTGNAGTCTAGGGTANGGTTTTATCAATTCTGTAAATGNTCGTGCTTACGAAGATAGGCCTCTGCCTTGATTTTCTGATCTCCNTGAAGTTCGATATCGTTATTGTTTTTAAGCGAACCTCCGACCCCACAGTGTTTTTTAAGGTTTGCTGCTACGTTTCTCAACTCTTTTTTGTCGAGTAATAAGCCTGAAATTACTGTTACTCCTGAGCCTTTTCTTCCTTTCTTTTCAAAGTNTATTCTCAAAGCTGTTTTGGAGTTTAATTTAGATTGCTCTTTTTTGCATTTGCATTTTCGAAAAGGTTTTTTGCAAGTGGTACAGATATTGTTGCCGTCAGTGCTATAGACCAGTCGTGAGTTTTCGGACATTAGGTTCTGTAAAGAGGGGGTAGAGAGTATCTCTCAGCCAAGTTGGTTATTTTCTTCTGTTTGCGTTTTAAATCTCTGAGATTCTTAATTTCTTTGAGTAATTCTTTACTCGAAAATATTTGCACGTTCTGAGCGCTTTTGTCTTTAAAATAGAGGGTATTTTGTAGGTTTATGATTATGGAATGAAGACTGCTCCAATNTGGGTTTTGCAGTATTCCCTCTATTGTGTTCAGCTTATTTTCCCGTGAGTAGTGGTCGCACCAAGTTATTAGAGCGCCTTTTATTTTCGTTAAATCTCCTTTTTTGCACGCAGTCTTGAGCTGACGGAAAGCGACCCGTTCGTTGTTATACGGAGAAATTCTAGATTTATATTTGTNTTTTAAGTTCTGTAGATAGTCTGAAATCTCCTCATTGTTNGGNCGGAGCACTAATCTATAAATNCTNNTTAGAACAACAATGCATATGAAAGCTATAATATAATTTAGCCAGTAAATACCAACTTCTATAAATTCTTCCTCTTCTTGAGCATCGATCATTTCTTGATCAACGGTCGGAGAAGCTGCGAGTAGTTCCTCCAAGTTGCCGATGCTTTCTTGGGCTTGCTCTGAAGGTATGTCTCCTTCGATAGTCGATACCTGGATACTTTTGGCCGTGATCACGGCTTCTTTTAATTCATCGCTTGAAACATCCCACCATGGTATTACGATTTCTGGTATTTCAATGGTTCCGGCGATTACAGGAACAAGTGTTGAGCTTTCTACCCGGGTTCCTACTATGCTGCCATCTACATAAGTTCTTTCGATGCTGGCAGGGTCTTGGTAAACATTGATCCCGTCGAGAGTTTCTGGGCTAAATGGCGGTAAAACTGCTCCATCGAGGCCATCTGCTGTTAGAGTTATCGTCCTCGTTATGGAATCTCCAACGCTAAGGTTTTCCAAATCCGTGCTCCATTCTTCGCTAATGGAGAGATTTGTCACAGGTAACCAGTTATCGAATTCTTGAGCGTCAACAGGCCTCTCGTTTACGCTAATTGTTATACCCTCGATGAATGCTGTTACTCGCCTGGTGTTCAAATTTCTAAAAACAAAATTGCTAGAACCATCTGTAACTTCGCCCCTGAATAGGATGTCAGGTATCTCTAGGGGACCGCTACGCTGAGGGAAAATCACATAACGCTTTTCGTATACTCCGTACCTTACTCCTTCAATTATTTGCTCATATTGATTTGGTGACCCAATCAACTGAATGACGGTATCTTCCATTTCGAGTTCAGTAAACTGAGGGTTTCGGATGCCGTTTATTGTGTAATAGAGTTTAACTGTGAATAATAACTGTTCCTGCACATAAAGCGCTTCCTTGTTAACTTCGATTTCTAGAAACAATTCATCATTGTCTTGATTTGATCTTGGACCCTCATTCACGACCGATATCAAGATCGGCTCTGTTTGAAGATTATTAATTTCTATTGGTGGTATGGTGAGCTCACCCTCGGTTAACGGAAACAATGTCACTATATAATCGGTCCACGATTCTACCTGACCGTTGATGCTTCGTACTTGACTTGAGGTTCTGGTGCCTAAAACATCAAAATCTTCGGTTAAAGGTGTTAAATCAAGCTGCATCCCTTGCCGCTGCTCATATATACGTATCGTATACGTTAGCGTTTCGCCTCTGGCAAGCTCAGCCCGGTCAACAGATACTTCAAGGTCTTGAGCATTGGTCTTTATGGAACAAACTAATGTTAAAAAAACCAACGTGACGAATATTCTGGAGGAAGATGTCACCAAATTTGTCCCCCATTCTGAATACTATTTGCAGTACCGTTCAATTGACGTTGGCGATATTGATACCTGAATTTTCTTCTCAGTAATTCGCCTGGGTCGTCTTCAATTCTCCTGAGCCATTGCTCGAGTGCTTGCTGATCTTCGAATTCTTCATTGCTAGATTCACTAGGTGTGTTCTGCTCACTATTTGATTCAGAGCTCTCTTGTTCCTCTGGGGCTTCATTTTGTTGTTCGTTCTGTTGTTGCTCCTCATTGCCCTCCTGACTCTCTTGATCTTGATTTTCGCTATTCTGATTTTGCTCTTGAGATTCACTTTGAGAATTTTGCTCTGATTGGTTTTCTTGATTCTCTCCTTCTTGATTCTCTCCTTGCTCAGATTCCTGTTCTTCAAGAAGTCGCTCTACAATTTCTTTATTATAAATAGCATCGGCGTGTTCTGGATCCCGAGAAATAGCTACATCATACGCTGCAATGGCTTCAGGCAAATTTCCTGCTAACGCGAGAGCATTCCCGCGATTATAGTGGCCGTCAGCTGTATCAGTGGTACTAAAAGAAGCGATTGCGCTCTCATAATTTTTTGCCCGATAATTTGCAGCGCCACGCCAGCCAGTCTGCTCGAAAAGTGAAGCCGCCAACTCATGGTTTTCATCAGCAAAAGCCTCAGCGGCCTGTTGATCTTTTGTCTTCCATAGGTCTATCCACTCAAAAGCCAGTGCGTTTTTCGAAGGGAGATGAAGGTTTATAACGAACGCTAAAAAGGTAGTAAACAACCAGCCTTTTCTAAAACTTAATGCACACAAAGGAAGTACTAGTAGTAAAAGGTATGGACCAGCCTCATTCCATACATCAAATTCCTCTTCAACTTCTGTAAGTTCCTCATTATCTAAAAGGGTGTTTTCCGTGAGCAGATAGGCTAAATCTGCATCGGACAATTGAATGTCGTGGTACCTGCCGTTGACCCTATTGACGAGAGATTGTAGAACATTTCTATTTAGAGTTGGAACGACCATAGCTCCATTTTGGTCTGTTAGAAAGCTACCGTCGCTCGTTCGAATTGGGGCGCCTTCTTCGGTACCAACGCCCATTACAAGGAGCTCATAACCAGTGTCCTGGATTTGATCTGTAATTAACTGCTCTTGGTCGAAGCCGCTTATTCCGTCCGTAATGAGTAAGATTCTGCCGTCAGAGGATTCAATATCATCCAAAAGGCTAATTGCCATATCTATAGCTGGTATTGGATCGCTGCCGAACAACGGCATGATATTTGGGCTGAGAGATGGAACCAGCGCGTCAATGGTTACAACATCATCTGTTAAGGGCGTTACCGTGTGTGCGTCTCCGGCATAGACAACTAGTGCGGTCTGACCCTCTTCTCTCAGGGCTAAGATGTCTCGCAACTTTCGTTTGGCTAAATCTAATCTGGAAGGATTATGGTCTGGAGCAAACATGGATAGCGATAAATCTAATACGATTACTAACGCATCTTCACGCTTCTGAACTGGCTGGGGGAGTTCTTCCCAAACTGGACCGGCCATTGATAGAGCTGAGAGAATCCATGCAAAAAGAAGCATGAGTAATGGTGTTCTCTGTGCGGCGTTCTTACTTCTATCTAGTAAGAAAGGTAGGAGATTTTTGTCAATGGCTTTATCCCAAGCAGTTACATTACTGTTTACTCGCCACATAACGCCAACCAAGAGGATCGCCGGTATTGCCGCTAATAGCCACACAGGTCTCAAAAAATGGAAGTCCTGCATAATGCTCGCTGGTATTAGGATTTCCATTAAATATTTCTGCTCGCTAAAGGTTGTGTTTGTTTTTCAGCTGAGTCATCGGGGTCTTTTCTTATATTGATGCCTAAAAGAGCAAACCACGGAATTGATAACAGTGTTAGTATGAAACTTAGAACAATGGCGATACCTAATGGCCAGTAAAAAAGAACACGAGTTGGTCTGTATGTTTGCTCATCCTGCTCTATGGCTTCCAGGCGGTCGAGCTCTTCATAGATATCTACCAAATCATTGACATCTCTTGCCCTGAAGTAACGACCTCCTGTTGATTCAGCTATTTGAGTTAATACCGCTTCGTCTAACTCTGCTGAAGGGTTGATAGCTCTCGCACCAAAAAATGTTCGCTGGACGACTTGATCAGCACCTATGCCGATTGTGTAAATTTTTATACTCTCTTGCTGGGCAAGCTGACCGGCTTGCTCTGGAGATACTGCTCCCGCATTATTGACCCCATCGGTCAGTAGGATCAAAACTCGACTATTCTCTGGCCTAGACCTAAGATGTATGACACTCAGGCCAATAGCATCACCAATCGCGGTTGCTGATTCTTCGATTATTCCGATTTCAGCTTCTTCTAATAATTGTCCAACAGTTTCTCGATCAAATGTTAAAGGTGCTTGAATATAGGCGTGTGCCGCAAATAGGATTAGTCCTAATCGATCCCCTTCGCGTCGCTCAACAAAGTCACCAACGACAGCTTTTACTACATCAATTCTGGAAGCCTGGCGGTTGCCGACAACCATATCCTGCGCTTCCATGCTGCCCGAAATATCTACGGAAAGCATCAAATCTCTGCCNGTNGAGGGTAGTTGAACGGGNTCGCCAAGCCACTGCGGCCTGCTTGCTGCCAATACTAATAAGAGCCATATNAGCGTACAGAAGATGAGATTTAATAGCCGGCCACTCGTGAGATTTTCGTTTTCAGACTGCAAACGGCTCAGTGTACTAAAAAACGGAACATACAACGCTGCTTCTTGTCTGGGCGCTCGCGACATGACTCGGTAAACAAGTATTGGTAGGGGCAATATTAAAAACACCCATGGCCACGTGAATTCTAGCATCAGTTTGTTTTCTCTTGCGANGNTGAGGGTTGTCTGTTGCTCGTAAGATAAAGACTATTAATCCACGAGTGCCCAAGCTTGTTCAGAGCTTCGGCGTCAAACTCGCATTGAGTTTGGAATCTCCCAAAGCTAAGTGCCTCAGCAATTTCAGGATTTAATAAAGAAGAGTCGCCTTTTTCCTTTATAAAATCAACCCAGCCGCGTCCGCCTAGGCCCGCTACCTCGGAATGCGAGTAGTGAACCATCGCCACTCTCTTTAGGACAGAATTAACCTCATTTATGTAGCGCATCTTTGACTCATTNACCTCGAGACTACTCGCCGCAGCGAATTTGTCATAACACTTATCAAGTTCAGCTAAAGCTGCTCTGCAAATTTTCTGNAGATGCCGTCTAGTTATAAAGGCTCTCACAAGGTACGAAATTGCNAAGAGCAAAAAGAGTGCTAATATCCACCAGCCCGGGGCTGGTGGCCAATAGCTGATTTCTATAGGCAGATGGATATCTGCAAGCTGCTCTAATAACTCTTCGTTATCCATTTTCGAATTTGCTCCACAACGAGGTCATTTGTTCGCATTTTGACAAGTTGAATTTGAAGTTTATCTAACTCTTTCTGAATGTTTTCCATACGTTCAATGAAAAGGTCTCGATACCGAGCTCTGGCCCTATTATTATGGGTATTCAAAGACCCTTTCTTACTTCCATCTGTGATGCTATATATCCCCGGTGTTGGGAGAGTTTCCTCTAGCGTATCGTACACCAAACAACAGATCACATTATTGTGCCTAGATAACTGATTAAGATACTGTAAAGCTTTTTCATCCAAGGTCATAAAGTCGGATATTACGTATAGCGTACTNCCAGGCTTNGTTATTCTNCTAATCTGACNTAGAGCGTGAGCNAGGCCCGGCTNGAAGTCAGGATCATTGTNGGAGTGGTTCTCGGGATTTTTTANCTCAGTCANTCGTTGGTTATACTCGTAAATTTGATTAAGCAAGTGAAGAGCTGATCGGCGACTGCGTTTAGGTCTAACCAGATTAGCCTCAGTATCAGAGAAAACTAGACCTCCCACACGATCGCCATTATCTATAGCTAACCAGCAGAAGACAGCAGCAGCTTGTGCTGCAATAACCGATTTGAAAGCGATTTTGCTTCCAAAATACATATTATGTGTTTGATCGACGGCTATAATTACTGGTCTTTCACGCTCTTCTCTGAAAACTTTTGTAAACGGGCGGTTTGTTCTCGCTGTCNCCCGCCAATCTATTAGCCTTATGTCGTCGCCTGCTTGGTAAGGTCTAAATTCTTCAAAATCGATTCCTCGNCCTCTCATTTTAGATAAATGCAAACCAGAAATGCCCGCGATNGATCTGTTATGAGCGACATAGTCGAGAGTTTTGGCGGCGTGCCTTTGGATCAGCATTTGCTGAAGGGTTATCACCGCACCACTACTTTGGTAACGAGCAAAGTGAGGATCAAGGTGAGATTTAACTGGCATAACGCTAATCCGCGCCGCTACGCTGAGGGAACCCGCTCGCGAATTGTCTCCAGGACCTTATCGGGAGTAATTCCACTAGCCTCAGCTTCAAAGCTGAGGAGAATCCGGTGTCTAAGGGCATCAAACATGACTTCTTGGACGTCGTCAGGGCTCACAAAATCCCTTCCTTGAATCCAAGAAAATGCTCTAGCACACCTATCTAGAGAGATTGTGCCCCGCGGGCTTGCTCCGTATTCTAACCAAGAAGCGAGATCCTCGCCGTAAAGTTCTGGTTGTCGGGTAGCCATGATTAGTTGAATAACATATTCCTCAACCTCAGGTGCCATATGGAGCCCAAGAATTTCTTGCCTCGCCTGAAAGAGGTTCTCTTGTGCAATTATTTTAGGGGGTTCGTGAACCTTATTCTGAGCTTCATCTCGGACAAGGTGAAGGATATCCCTTTCGGCTTCAATCACTGGGTAATCGATAGTAACGTGCATTAGAAATCGATCTAATTGTGCCTCCGGAAGAGGGTATGTTCCTTCCTGTTCAATCGGATTTTGCGTGGCCATAACTAAAAATAGGGGAGGGAGTTCGAAAGATTCTCTTCCTACACTTACCTGATGCTCAGCCATGGCCTCCAGAAGAGCTGATTGAACTTTGGCAGGCGCTCTATTTATCTCATCAGCTAAAACGAGATTGTGAAAAATGGGCCCTTGTTGAAAGCGAAAAGTACCGTCTTCTGGTCGGAATACCTCCGTGCCCGTAATATCGCTCGGCAATAGATCAGGTGTAAATTGTATTCTATGAAAGTCCCCTTCAATAGCTCTTGAAAGGTCCTTAATTGCCTTAGTCTTTGCCAGTCCGGGGGCGCCTTCTACCAAGAGGTGTCCATCAGCCAACAAAGCGATCAATAAGCGGTCGAGTAAGCGCTCTTGTCCGATAATCTGCTGTGATAACCAGCTTTTGAGTTCTGTAATAATTCCGTGGTGACTCATAATTAGAATTCTCTTCTGTCAAGGTGCTCTGACCGCAAATCCAAGGATTGTAAACGTTTTGTGGTCGATGTCTAGGCGCAGTTTGTATTTGAGTGTATCTTGGTTAGATTATACGTTTAACATAAGCNGTTCAGCACAGGGTTGAACTCCAAGTCTCTTTTGGGTTAAGCCNAAGGCTTGGCTGGTGCAATTGCAGTCTCAGGTACTATTGATGAATTTCGTTTATACTGACATCCTTCAATACTATGAAGAAATTAAAGTTTTTTACGACGGAAGGTTGTCATTTGTGCGAGCAGGCTGGTCTCATATTAGATGAGTTGCATGATCNGTTCATCTTTGAAATGGAGATTGTGGATATCGCTACTGAGGAAGATCTTGTACAAAAATACGGACTCAGTATTCCTGTCTTGTTGAATATTGAAAATAATGAGGTATTGTACTGGCCTTTTGATAGAGATGGTGTAGTTAATCTACTGGATGATTAAGGGTTAGATCTTNAATTGGCAAGTTAAAAAGGGTTATTGCATTTTGAGTTGTAATCGTAGCAATTTCCTCTGGTGTTTTTGCCGAATGCTCCGAGACTGAATTTGCGACTTCAGGTAAAAACTTAGGCTCATTTCGCCTAGATTTAGGTTTAGGTCTTATAGTTCTTGGAAGTAAATAGGGCGAGTCTGTTTCAATCAACAATCTATTNTCAGGGATGTTATGGACTATTTTTTGAAGATCTTGTCCTCTTCGTTCATCACAAATCCATCCAGTAATGCCTATATGCATATCTAAATCTAGATATGAGTCTAGAATTTCTTTACTTGCAGTGAAGCAATGNACTACACCCCCCACNATTCTGTGGCGATACTTNGCCAGCAGTGGGTAGAAATCTAGGTGCGCATCCCTTTGATGTAAGAAAAGGGGGAGTTTGATNTGAGTCGCTAATTCAAGCTGTTGCTCGAAGATTTTTAGTTGCGCTTTTCTTGAAGAATANTTTCTATTGTAATCTAAACCAGCTTCACCAATTGCTACAACATTCTTGAGTTCAATTAACTCAATGGCTCTCTTAAAATCAGATTCCTTTACATTGTCTGCTGCATGCGGATGGAAACCAACCGTTGAGCTGAGATAAGCAGGATTTAATTTCGTTAAATTGTTTGCTTCTATACTGCTAGNTAAGTCGGTCCCAGTTACTATTATATGTATGACTCCGGCGAGCTTAGCGTTTGTTAGCGCCGTATCTAAGTCGTTTTTAAATGATTCATGGGTAAGGTTTGCCCCAATATCTATAAATGTCATTATTAAAAGTGCTCAAGATCTAATTGTCGTGAGAATATTGAGTAATTATTTTCTGTAGACTCAATTTTAAGAAATTATATGCTACCTAGCTATTAGAGATAAGATATCTGATAATGTTCAGCGTTTACATTTTTGTGAAACTTGAGAAGATAAATTGACCGACAAATCAAGCAAAAAAAATCTAAGTTGGACTGAACTAGGTTTTGACTATATCAGGACAGATTACCGTTATAGTGCGATCTATGAAAATGGTGAGTGGAATCAAGGATCCCTTACTGAAGATGATCAAATTCTAATTCATGAGGGTGCGCCGACATTGCATTATGCTCAACAGTGTTTTGAGGGCATGAAGGCCCTTACAACGGCTAACGGTGATGTCTGCCTTTTCAGGCCTTCTCTGAACTGGGAAAGAATGAACTCCACGGCGCCACGCCTTTTAATGCCCGCGGTTCCCAGAGAATTATTCCTTGGTGCCATAGAGGAGACGGTTCGCGCAAATTATCCTTGGATTCCGCCTTACGGCTCCGGAGCAGCGTTGTATGTTAGGCCGATGCTCATTGGAGTTGGAGAAAATTTAGGCTTAAAACCAGCCGAGAAATATGAATTTCGAGTCTTTGTTTCTCCTGTGGGTCCTTACTATAAGGATTCTGGGATGGCGATGATAAGTCTCGCAGTCTCAGAATTTGACCGCGCCGCTCCAAACGGGACTGGGAAATACAAAGCTGGTGCTAACTACGCTGGTGGACTTTTGGCTACTTTGAATGCCCAAGGAATAGGTGCGAATGAAGCTCTATATCTAGATTCGGCTAATAATAAATTTATTGACGAGGCTGGATCAGCCAATATTGTCGTTTTTACCAAGGATGAAAAATTTATTACCCCATCTTCCGATGCTATTCTGCCGAGTATTACGCGTCGCTCTATTATGGAATTGGCAGAAATAGAATTAAAATTAACAACGGAAGAGCGCCCCATTGACCTTCGCTCCGAGTTTCAAAACTTTAGTGAAATGGCTGCTTGCGGCACGGCGGCAGTATTAGCCCCTGTAGGTAAAATATGGTTTGATGAAAAGTGGCATTCCATGCCAGGAAACGAAAATAGTGATAGTTCTGTTATGGAAAAACTCTATGAGTTACTTGTAGGTATTCAGCGGGGAGAAATTGAAGATAAATTTGAATGGCTTCATTCAGTTGATATGGGGCTCTAGTTTTTAGAAGCGCCATATCTAATTTATTATCTATCGCAGTATAAATAGTATATCGGTTTTGATGCCATTGAAATAGTTCGCTAGGCGTTAATTTCTGAAACTTAGTTTAAATGTGTTCCGTAAATCAGTCTTAGATTTTCGGCTAGCTCTCAGACATAATTCAAAAATTACTTCAGCACAAATATCATAGAAAACTTGACCGATAGAATTGTTTCACTTATATATGTGCGCGCTTATATCTCAAGATCTACTATATTAATTGAACTAACAGAGATGATTTTTAGGTAGTTGATACGAAATGTCCAAATCTTTAGTAATTGTCGAGTCACCAGCGAAGGCTAAAACTATTAATAAGTATTTAGGGGCCGAATTCGTTGTTAAATCGAGCGTTGGGCACATTAGAGACTTACCAACGAGTGGTAACGGCAAACCGGTTGACGCTAAGGCTAGAGCCGCCGCAGCAGCATTAACCCGAAGAATGAGCCCTGAAGAAAAAGTTATTCACAAAAAAAAGAAGGCAAAACAACAACTTGTGGCTCGCATGGGAGTTGATCCCGAAAAGGGTTGGAAGGCGAAGTATCAAATACTGCCAGGTAAGGAAAAAGTGGTCTCCGATTTAAAGAAGGCTGCCAAAAATGCTGATCAAATCTATCTTGCAACAGATTTAGACCGTGAGGGTGAGGCCATTGCTTGGCATTTGCAAGAATCTATAGGGGGAGATCAAACTCGTTATAAAAGGGTTGTGTTTAATGAGATCACAAAACGTGCTGTTGAGGATGCTTTTTCTGAACCTGGCGAAGTTGACATGCGCTATGTTGAAGCTCAGCAAGCCAGGCGCTTTTTAGATAGAGTTGTTGGCTTTATGGTATCCCCCTTGCTCTGGGAAAAAGTGGCAAGGGGCTTGTCTGCAGGTCGGGTTCAGTCCGTCGCCGTGAGGCTTGTGGTCGAGCGTGAGCAAGAAATTCGTGCATTTATTCCAGAAGAGTACTGGGAGGTATTTGCACAACTCAAGACGACATCGAACGATTCGGTTAGATTTCAGGTTATAAAAGAGGGTGGTAACAACTTCAGACCTAATAATAAAGCACTGACTGATGCAGCTCTGAAATTATTAAAAGAAAATGTGTTTGAAGTGCTTAGAAGAGACGACCGTCCAACATCTTCAAAGCCAAAGCCACCACTGATCACATCAACACTTCAACAAGCATCGAGCACTCGTCTTGGTTTTGGTGTTAAGAAAACTATGCTACTGGCTCAACGCTTGTATGAAGCTGGCTACATCACATATATGCGCACAGATTCAACACACTTAAGCACCGAAGCGCTTGAGTCTTGTAGACATTACATACACTCAAATTTTGGGAAAGATTATCTGCCGGATAATCCAAAAATATACAGCTCAAAAGAGGGTGCACAGGAAGCTCATGAAGCTATTCGACCTTCCGATGTAAATGTGTTGCCGAAAGACCTTAAAAATGTCGAGGATGATGCAGCCAGGTTGTATCAGCTTATATGGCAATATTTTGTTGCGAGTCAGATGCCACCAGCAAAATATCTAAGCACAAGTATAGCTGTTGGCTGCGATAAGTATGAGCTTCGGACGAAAGGTCGAATCATGCAGTTCGATGGTTACTTAAAGGTGATGCCCACTAAAGAAGAGGATGTCGTTCTTCCCGATATTAATGTTGCNGACATTCTTGTATTAGAAGACTTGGAGCCGTTTCAGAATTTCACAAAACCACCCCCGAGATATACAGAGGCGAGCTTAGTTAAAGAACTTGAAAAAAAAGGTATTGGAAGGCCTTCTACTTACGCGGCGATCATCTCAACGATTCAGGACCGTGGCTATGTCAGAGTTGAGAACAAGAGATTTTTTGCCCTTAAAATGGGGGATATAGTTGCGGAGAGACTGCAAGAGAGCTTTAGTAACTTAATGAACTATGATTTTACCGCGAATATGGAAGAGTCGCTTGATGAGGTCGCCTCCGGTAAAAAGGATTGGAAGAGTTTACTGGATGAATTCTATTCAGACTTTAGTCGTCAGTTGGAAGAGGCCCAATCCATCGATGGAGGTATGCGAAAAAATGACCCAACAGATACATCAATAATATGTCCTAAACCGGACTGCAACAACCGACACATGCAAATCAGAACAGCTTCAACAGGTGTTTTCCTGGGATGTTCTGGCTACGCGTTACCTCCCAAAGAACGATGCAAGAGCACCATAAACCTGACGCCGGGAGATGAAGCGATTAGAACTGATACGGCGGAAGAAGCTGAGGAGCAAGAGAATGTTCTATTACGAAAAAAGAGGCGGTGTGCAAAGTGTAATACTGCAATGGATGCTTATTTAATTGATGAAAATCGCAAAATCCACGTCTGTGGAAATAATCCAGACTGTGATGGGTTTGAGGTAGAAGAGGGTGTCTTTAAGATAAGAGGCTACGAAGGGCCTGTAATCGAGTGTGATAAATGCGGGCAGGATATGCAGTTGAAAACTGGACGCTTTGGCAAATATTTTGGCTGTACTAGTGAAGAGTGTAAAAATACAAGGAAGCTTTTGAGAAATGGTGAAGCTGCCCCCCCTAAAATGGATCCGGTCTCAATGCCTGAGCTAGAATGTGCAACGGTTGATGATCATTATATCCTAAGAGATGGAGCGTCAGGGCTATTTTTGGCTGCAAGTAAATTTCCCCGAAATAGAGAAACTCGGGCTCCATTAGTTTCAGAATTGCTGCCCCACAAAGACGAAATTGACCCTAAATATTCCCATCTTTTTGATGCACCAACGGAAGATGATGCCGGTAACAAGACTTTGATTCGATTTAGCAGGAAGACCAAAGAGCAGTATGTTCAAAGTGAGGTAAATAAGAAAGCTACGGGCTGGAAGGCCTTTTATCGAAGGGGTAGATGGGAAGTTACAAAGCCCTGACTATTTTTTAGTTTCATGATATTGAACGGCGGATGACACCCACGGATATTCCTTCAATAGAAAAATCATCTTCTTCCAAATTAACATTAATGGGCGCGAAGTCAGGATTTTCAGCTATAAGTTTTATTCTAGGGCTCCCTTTTTGATACTCGAAGCGCTTTACGGTGACCTCGTTGTCGATACGTGCAACTACAATATCGCCGTTGGCGGCTTGGTCAGTTTTATGAACAGCTAATAAGTCATCCTCAAATATACCAATATCTATCATACTGCTGCCTTTAACAGTTAATAGATAGTCAGCGGAAGGTGTAAAGAAACTTGGTGGGACCTCTGAGTAACCCGCGATCGATTCTTCTGCTAGAATAGGGAATCCAGCGGCAACTTGCCCTATTATTGGTAATCCTAGTTGTTCATTGATAGGGAGACGTATACCCCTAGATGTACCCGGTATAATCTCTATTGCTCCTTTGCGAGCCAAAGCTCTCAAATGATCTTCTGCTGCATTGGGAGATTTATATCCCATCTCATTAGCAATATCTGACCTTGTTGGGGGAAAACCAGTTAAATTCAAGTGGTCTTTAATATACTCAAGAATCTGCTGTTGTTTCACCGTTAAATTTTTCATAATCTTATCCAAGATTCCTATTACTGTAATTATATACAGTTATCTGCCAATAGCAAGGCAACTTTAGGGTTACTTGATAAGCTATTGAGACCTTTACTAAAATTATAATGGTAATATCAAAATATGAAGGCAAATCAGATCTCTAACAGGTATCGAATATGAACCCGCTAAAATCCTCGTATGGGGTCTTAATGTTGGATATTGAAGGGAAATCACTCACTAAATTAGAAGAGGATTTAATCGAGAGAGACTCGGTTGGCGGAGTCATCCTATTTACCCGCAACTATGAAAGTCCGGCGCAACTAAGAGANTTAGTGGCATCAATTAGGGGTATCAATTGTGATATCTTGATAGCNGTCGATCAAGAAGGAGGGCGAGTCCAGCGCTTTGACAAGGATTTTGTGAGTCTNCCTAGCCTAGGTGATATCGGAAAGATCTATAAAAAGGAGCCAGAACTGGGTGAATCTCTGGCAAAAACATGCGCATGGGTAATGGCTACGGAACTGATTTCGTATGACATAGATCTGAGCTTTGCTCCAGTAATAGATCTTCAAAATACGAGAAGTGAGGTTATTGGTGATCGGTCTTTTTCTTCAGACCCTGATACAGTTATCGCCTTGGCTAAATCGTATATTTCTGGACTATCAGAGGCTGGCATGAGCGCTTGTGGTAAACATTACCCTGGCCATGGGACTGTAAGAGCAGATTCTCACATCGAGCTTCCAGTTGATGACAGACCGTGGGAAGAAATAAAGGCTAATGACTACAAAGTATTTGCTCAACTCACAAAGTTTTTAGGCGGCATAATGCCTGCTCATGTCCTTTATACCGCGATAGATGACTCTTCTGCTGGTTTTTCTAAGATCTGGATTAAAGATAAATTACGGGGCGAATTAAACTTTAAAGGGATAGTATTCTCTGATGACTTATCGATGACGGCTGCGCGGGCTATTCCAAGTCCGATAGCGAGGGCAAAGTGCGCCTTAGCGGCTGGGTGCGATATGATTCTTGTATGTAACGACCAACAATCTGCAATAGAGGTTTCAAATTGGCTTGAAGCAGAATCAATACCAAAAAGTGCTATCATTCACAACATGAGAGCAAATCCTTCGCATAAGATTCATAATATATTTGAGCAAGATTTATGGAAAAGCCGTGTTCAAACAATCCGTTCGTATTTTAAGGAATAAGTTAAGGGGGATTTTGTGAGCTGGTTATCATTAGGCCGCTTGGCCGAGCTTAGTTGGGGTCTTGAGGTTTTCGTTGTCGTAACCGCGACGCTTATCGTTAGGTACTTGGCGATGCGTTTACTGAAAGTGCTCAGCCGGCACCTGCAAAAAACTCAGAACGTATGGGATGACGCGCTTCTTGAGGCCGCCCGAAGACCGTTGAGTTACTTCATACTCATTTTTGGTGTTGCCTGGATTATCGAAATCAGTGATGGCTATTTTCAAACGGAGCTCTTTTCTCCTGAAAATTTAGACTTGGCTCGACAGCTGGCGTTTATAACCTTAATAGCAGTCTTTCTGATTAGATTTATCTCCTTAGCTGAAGCGCGAGTACTCATAAAAATACAAAATGATGAGTCTTCTGAACAGACCAGTCTTGACCCAACGACACTCCTTGCGCTTGCAAAACTACTTAGACTTTCGATTGTAATCTCTGCAGTACTTGTTGCACTCCCCACTGTCGGTATTGAGATTACCGCGCTCCTTGCCTTCGGTGGTGTAGGTGGTCTGGCAGTCGGTTTTGCGGCACAAGATCTCTTATCAAATTTCTTCGGTGGGCTTATGATTTATCTCGATAGGCCATTTACCATAGGAGATTGGATTCGATCACCGGACAGGGAAATCGAAGGAACCGTGGAAAGTATTGGCTGGAGATTGACTGTAGTGAGGACTTTTGACAAGAGACCACTTTACATACCCAATTCTGTTTTCACAACATTAACGGTTGAGAACCCCTCTCGAATGAGTAATCGGAGAATCAAGGAAACAATAGGTATTCGGTATCAGGATGCGAACAAGATGGGTGAAATCGTTGCCGAAGTGAAATCAATGTTAGAACAGCATGATGAGATAGATACTAGTCAAACACTCATAGTAAATTTTAATGCTTACTCGTCATCTTCACTCGACTTTTTTATATACACCTTTACTAAAACTACTAACTGGATTCGCTACCATGAAATAAAACAAGATGTAATGCTTAGAATTATTCAGATTGTGCATTCTNATGAGGCTGACTTCGCATTTCCTACGACAACAGTTGATGGTNTCGAAAATTTGATTAGTCGAGCTGGCAATTGATCTTGAGTTTTAGATAATGGTTTTGGTGTTATTATTTGCTAATTAAATACCTGAGAGAGTTTATATTGTAATCAGTCGGGTGATTGAAGTTAAAAGGAGGGCTGCCTTCGTTTTCCTGTTTTCTAATTTTTTAAATGCTTCGCAGTATTTTTCTAACTGAGGTGTATGAGATAATTTTTGGAATTCTATGAATGCTTCCNTCGACTCGTTTCTGGGCGCGCCGGTCTTATAATCAATTATCCAGCGAACATCATTTTCATCAATGAGGGTTCTATCAATTATGTATGAATTAATACTACCATTTTTCGACCANGAAATTTTAAATTCACTTTGACTGGAGCTATTCGATTCGTCAAAAATCCAATCTAGTTCGTTTTTAGTTATACACTTTTCTATCGTCTCGTATATAAACTGAACCGATTCATCTANAAGGTTNTTATTNGTAGAGANATGTTTGATTCGATTTCTCCANAAAACTTTCTTATAGGAAAGACTGTTCAAAAATTCAGTTTTATCTTTTTCGATCGCATAGTCTTCAAGTNCTTCATGGATTAGCTCTCCAATTTTTGCATCGAATATGGNTTNAGAGGAATAGGTATTANCTTCCGATAAGTTAAGAGTATTATCTTCGACTTGAGACTTGCTTGTTAAATATCCGTTTTCACCCTTATTCAAAAAGGATAAATCTTTGAAACGACGGAGTGGCGTCGGAACTGGAAAATCATGAGAGCTCCATGTCCCTGTTAGATTACTGGTAGCGCGTAATTTTTCAATTGGTAAAATTTGGAGTGTTTTAGACTCGCGTTGAATTTCACTCCAAACTCGCGCGAGGAGGCTATTTGTAGGAATACTTAACTCCTCATCGGTCGTTAGCGCCGCTGTTGCCAGCAGTTTTACTGTTGATTTTGCCCGTGTTATCGCAATGTACAGGAGTCGCGTATCCTCGAGTAGAACTTTAAGCTTTTTTTCATGCNTGATTAATTTATAAACATCATGCTCTTCACTATCATTTGAATTAATTGGNGAGATCAATAATTTTGGTCGACCTNCCTCGTTNAATCGTTCATGCCAAAGAAGAATNGACTTATCTTCACTTTTTAANGNATCNGCTAGTCCNGGGATTATTACATGNTCAAATTCAAGTCCTTTTGCTTTATGAATTGTTAGTACTTGTATTGGTGACAGATTGTTATTGCTTTGTTGTGATGCTGTAAAGGTGATCAGAGAATTTCGAACTTTTTCTTGAAATGAGTTAAAGTCGTCGATGCCTCCAGATGAGCTATATTTTTCCAAAATTTCAAAATATTGAGCGACACTTACTCGTTCTTTATTGTTTTGTATAATAGAATCTCCATTAAACAACTTCCATGTGCTTTGAATTAAATCTGTTAATGGAATTTGATATCGATAACTCATGGCTTTAAGAACATTCGGTACAAACTTTTCTAGACGTATTCGCCCGTCTTCGGTCAAGCCGTCGATAGATTCTAATTTGTTTAAGCTTTCCCATATCGACTGCTCTTTTGATGCTTTCGCTATAGTGTGCAAATCTGTAATCGTGAGTCCTATCCAGGGTGCTCGCAGCAGAGTAAGCCAAGAGAATCTATCATGGGGATTTAATAATGCTTTTGTGAGATTTATCAAATCTTCAACAATCTGTATTTCTCCCATACTGTCAATTTCATTCGATTCCCAACTTATTTGATTCTTATCCAGCTCTGGAATAATGGAATTCAAGTGTCTCCGGTTTCGAACGAGTATGGCTATGCTTTCAGTCGGAGAACTTTTTCTAAGATTTTCAATATTCTTGATGACCATTAAAGCTTCAGCATTTTTTGCGTCCGACCTGTTATTCTTGTTATAGGTAATAATCTGAGTGGTTACTGCTTCCTGTGAAATCGAAGACTTAATCGAAATGGCTGGAGAAAAGGGTACTGCACCGATAGACAGATTGGGTACAGAAGGAAATGCGGAAATAAAGTGTTTATTTACCCAGTCTATCAAATCCGAGCTTGAGCGAAAGTTTACCTTCAGCTGTAAAGGCTCTAAGTTTAAGTTAGGAAGCCCTCTTTGCGCGATATCGAGGAAAATACCAACATCGGCNTTGCGAAAACTGTAGCAAGACTGCATGGGGTCNCCCACTAAAAACAGAGACCGCTGATCTTCTGGCGTCCAGCCTGCTATTAGTGTCTTTAAAATTTCAAGTTGCAGTCGAGATGTGTCCTGAAACTCATCAACNAGGATGTGTTTAATTATATGATCNAATCCTAATGTGAGATCTGTTGGAGTATCTGCACTNCCGATCGCTTGTCTTGCAGCCAAACTGACTTCNGTATAGTCTACGATCCCATTGTTACGAAAAGAAACTATTAGCTCAGAGCTTAGCCTGAGGAGTAAGTTAGTCAATGAATTCAAAACTTCCCATTGTTGCAAATCAGGTAATGAGGTTGGCAAGATTTTTACACTATTTAAAAGGTGATTAATTCCTTGTTTGCAACNCATTCGCTCTATTAGAATTTTTAGATCTTTCTTTTGCTTGTCGCCACTTAGAAAGCCTTTATCTTTTCCGATAGCTTTACGCCAAGTACCTTCTTTTGTGAGTAATAAACTAATAATCCATTGCCAGTAGGGGATATCATCGATTGATGTTCCAGGGAGTTGATGAATTTCTTTAATGTTAGGATTAAACCCTTCTCTTGCTGTGGTTGAGTGCTCAACGAGCGGCTCTAATTCTTGGTAAAAAGGCAAGAGTTCATTCTTAAGTTTTGTAATCGATTCATGAACTAATTCTGTAATGCAATTATCCAGATATTGCCTAGTGGTGTGGTTAGATTTAATTTCAAAAACATACGGCAGCCATTGCTCTCGTTTATACAATAAGTCGATCAATAGTTTTTGGAGTTTTGCTGTGTCATTGTCAAGATGCAGGAGTATATTCTCTATATCAATGCTAATTGGTTCTTCACTATCTAGACTAGATAACGTATTAAATACGGCCTCTTTAAAGATTAATTCCGGATCCTGTACGATTTGTGGACTACTCCCTGATCTACTTAAAACAGGTAACTGGTTAGAGAGATAAAGACAAAAACTATCTATTGTCTGAATTCGAAGGCGAGTTGGGTTCTTGATTATCTCCCAGCCCATCTCAGTGTCCCTTTCGAGCACTTTTTTTGCATAAATTAACCGATGTCTTTCTGGTGTTATTTCTCCATTGTCGTTGGGTAATTTCTTTTTGTCCGCGGATATAAGTGCATCTATGATTCGTCCACGCATCTCGNTTGCNGNCTTGCGTGTAAAAGTGATAGANAGAANTTGNTCTGGCTTATCCACAAANAGCAATAGTTTTAGGAANCTGAGTATAAGNAATTCAGTTTTTCCGGAACCGGCTGGTGCCTGAACGATAAACGAGCGATTAATGTCTAANGCTNCTTGTCGAGCTTTTTGGTCTTTTAATNGTGTATTCATGAACNTTTACTTGTTGNAGTATCTNTATAANGTGACATAAGTTCATGTTTTCGGCATAGCGCTTGNAAGCCACANGTCTTGCANGTCTCAGACTCATTTATCGGGTTAACATCNCACTTGCCNTTGTTAATGTCNGTTGATAACTCGAACACTTTTTCGTCCCATTGCTCTGNTANTTCGTCCCATGAAGCAATCCCAAGCTTTGCAGACTTAACAGNTTTTATTCCAGTTTTAATNGACTCTTCTGAGCTAACNCCATAATAGGTAGATTGTGTTTCTCTATTAATACTAGCGATTAAAACAGCGCTTATCGATTTAACGTCGTTACTGTTGCAAATAGTATAGTAGAGGGGTAGTTGCATGTCTGAGGGTCTTTCTTTAATCCAATCACGGGGCGAGGGCGCATATTTTCCTGATTTATAATCGATCAGAATTAAGTTGNTACNTGGANTTTTGTCAATTCGGTCTATTCTGATNTTAAATGTTACGTTACCAAATGTNGCTGATAATTTTTTNTCTAGAGAAATAATCTCAAAAGGCGGTTGATTCTTTTCTTCATNCATAAAGTTTTCGAGGAGCTTGGTAATTCGTTTAAACTCTATTTTGAGAATTTTCGGTGTTGCGATATCTTTATGCTTTGACAAGAGGTAGTTAATTGATCGCTGCGCAGCGTTTTCAATAAGAGATTCTAATTCTAACTCAGAGAGTGCGAGCAATACCTTTCTGGATGGAATTTCAGTAAATAAAAATTCTAATGCAATGTGAAGGGCAGTGCCCTTGGTCATTTTATTTATGCCGATGGTTGGTGCAGGGTCGGGTATAGCTCCTAGTCGATTTATTGAAAATGATTTAAAAGGACATCGTGATTGGTCACTTAGCAGTTCCGAACCACCAGATATCTTTTCTGATTCGCTTATGGCGAGGCTCTCATTGAATATCGTTTCAAATTCCATTGAAGGTCGTTGCCTCGGATTTTCCTTGAGTATCGATTGGCTGCCCTCAGAGGTAGAAAAGTTGAATTCCTCCAATATGCGGCTCGGTTCATAGCGCTGTCTTTCATCAGATCTATGAAAGCTTGCAATTAGTTCAATTTTAGTTGAGTCGATAATTTTATTAAGCTGCGTTCTCGCGGTTCTTAATTCTGTTTCACCGCTAGAGAATGGCATACCAACACTTTCTTGTAGTGAATATTGAATAAAGGGGGAAGGATTCGCTGGTCTCGGAAAGTTGCTGTCATTCATGCCAAGCAACCAAACATAGTCATAATCTAAGCTAACTGCTTCATTAATTGAAAAGAAAGAGAGAGATAGCAAACCATTGAAGTTTGATTTCTGCTGGATTGACTTTGCAAGTTTTTCAAGGATTCTTAAGGCAGATTCAAAATCGAGTTCGGGTAAAATGTCAGCGCAATATCTAAATTTTTGTAATAGTTTATCCCACTGATTTAATGTACGGATAGGCAGTTTCTGCTCACTGTTTTTATTTGGCCAGCCACCATGCTGAAGTAATTCCTCAAAGAGTTCAGCCCATGTGATAACTGAATTTTTCCCTCG
>PBXX01000039.1 GCA_002727755.1 Gammaproteobacteria bacterium
CGATTGATTCACCTTCTATGGGTCGTCCTAAATGCGACATTAGTATGATTTTTTTTGCGCTTTGAGCTGCCAATCTAATAGTCGGCAAAATTGCTTTGACCCGATCATCATTTAACACTTTTCCATCTTTAATCGGGACATTAAGGTCTACTCGAATCAAAATAATTTTGTCGTTTAAATCAAGATCTTTCATTTTTAAATGAGACATAGTCTTTTCAGCTACTCATCAACATCAATATTTGCAATTAATTGCGCAATATCAAGCATTCGATTAGCGTAAGCCCATTCGTTATCAAACCAAACGAATACTCTCAGAAGATGCTTTCCTGAAACGCTCGTCTGAGTTAAATCAACAATGGCAGACCGCGGATCATGATTGAAATCACAGGAAACCAAAGGCTGCTCGCTAACGCCCAAAACGTTGGCTACAAAAGTCGTACTCGCCGCCTTGAGTACTTTATTCACGGACTGACTGTCAATTTTAGCTTTAACAGATAATGATATATCCATAGCAGAAACGTTAAGCGTCGGAACCCTAATTGCGCTGGCAGTCAGATGCCCATCTAGATGGGGCAATATTCTCGAAATGCCTTTTGCTAATTCAGTATCTACCGGTGTTATCGACTGCATCGCGCTGCGAGTTTTTCTCAAGTCACTTCCGTGATAGCTGTCTATGACCGGCTGATCATTCATCGCTGAGTGGATAGTAGTTATGGTTCCCGCTTCCAATTGAAACGCGTCATCTAAAATCTTCAGAACAGGTACGACACAATTCGTTGTGCAACTTGCATTAGAAATTATCTTATCTCTTTTGCTGAGCGAATCATGATTAATTCCATATACTACGGTAGCATCGACATCCTTCTCGGCTGGTTGTGAGAAAAGCACCTTTCGCGCACCCGCTTCGAGATGCTTCTCCGCGAAAAGTCGCTCCGTAAAAGTGCCGCTACATTCCATAACAAGGTCGATATCAAGCTCCGACCAAGGCAAGTTTTCTATATCACGCGTATTAGTGACGGTTATCACATCTTTGTTAACCAGCAAAGTTCCATCTCCTGAGCTAATTTCTCCCAGAAAGCGCCCGTGAGTACTGTCAAATTCAGTCAAATGGGTTAAGGTTTCTATGTTAGCGATGTCGTTTATCGCGGATATACGCAGATTCCCATATTCAGTCGACTCATAGTAGCTACGCAAAATACAACGTCCGATTCTTCCGTAACCATTGATAGCTATTTTAAAAGACATGGACCACACCAGATTTGTCGGATAATTACCACTTATAGGACAGACTTTGCGACTCTAATAACATTCTCAGTTGTGAAGCCAAAATGATCCATTAGTATTGCACCTGGCGCTGACTCTCCAAAATTATCAATACCAATCACTGCACCTTTGAGACCAACATACTTAACCCAATAGTCACTTGCGCCGGCTTCAACTGCAACTCTGCTGACAACTGATGAAGGCAAAACGGATTCAATATAATCTTCGTCTTGAGATTCAAAAACATCTGTGGAAACCATGGAAACCAGTCGCGCAGAATATTCTTCTTGAGAAAGTGCTTTCACCGCTTCTCTGCAAATACTTACTTCAGATCCTGTCGCGATTATGATTATGTCAGGCTCACCTTTACAGTCATCCAAAATATACGCACCCTTAGCAATATCAGCGAGTTGCGATTCTGTCCTATCTTGGTGCCGCAATCCTTGTCTCGATAAAACAAGAGCCGTTGGCCCATCTGAACGCTGAATTGCCGCTTTCCAGGCAACAGCAGTTTCGACGCTATCACAAGGTCGCCAAACAGACATATTTGGCGTTACTCGTAGCGCAGTTAATTGTTCTACAGGTTGATGCGTTGGGCCATCTTCACCCTGGCCTATGGAGTCATGGGTATAGACAAGAATACTTCTTTGCTTCATTAGCGCCGCCATTCTGGCCGCGTTTCGAGCGTATTCCATGAAGATAAGAAAAGTAGCAGAATAGGGAATGAAGCCACCATGCAGCGCAATCCCAGAGGATATGGCCGTCATGCCAAATTCTCTCACCCCATAATAAATGTAATTTCCATCAGCCTTCTCGCTAATCGGAGTGCTTCCAGACCATAATGTGAGATTTGAACCGGCGAGGTCAGCACTTCCACCTATGACCTCCGGTAAAAGTGGCGCATAAGCCTCCAGGCAGTTCTGTGAAGCCTTGCGAGTCGCCATTGTGTTGTTATTCTGCTGACATTCCTTTACGAACTGATCAGCTTTTTTGAGGAAATGCCCAGGAAGTTGGCCTTTAATTCGCCTCACAAGCTCCATAGCAAGTTCTGGATACTCCTCTTCATAGGCCACTAATTTTTCTTTCCACGCCGATTCAGCTGCGAATCCCTCTTTAGTAGAGCTCCAAGCTTGTTTTATAGCCTCGGGTATCACAAATTCAGGATGTGGCCAATCCAATTTCTTCCTGGCTTCTGCAATTTCCTCGACTCCTAATGGGGCTCCGTGAGTCGCGGCAGTTCCTTCTTTATTTGGCGCTCCAAGACCGATAACTGTCTTGCAACTAATAATACTTGGTCTCTCGCTGTCTAAGCGTGCTTGCTCCAACGCCTCTCCGATCTCTTCGTGGTCATGCCCGTCTGCTGAAAGAACTTGCCATCCGTAACTATCGAATCGTTGACTTGTATTATCCGAAAACCATTGATCCACCTCACCATCTATCGAAATACCATTATCGTCGTAAATTACTATTAATTTTCCCAACCCCAATGTCCCTGCTAAAGAACACGCTTCATGCGATATGCCCTCCATTAAGCATCCATCGCCCACAAACACATAAGTGAAGTGATCAACAATAACATGACCCTCACGATTAAACTGAGCTGCTAGGGTTCTTTCAGCTAAAGCCATTCCAACCGCATTAGCTAGACCTTGGCCCAATGGCCCTGTGGTTGTTTCAACACCCGGCGTATAACCATATTCCGGATGTCCTGGTGTTTTGGAATTGAGTTGTCTGAAATTTTGTAGGTCTTGAATAGATAGGTCGTAACCAGTCAAATGCAGTAAAGAATAGATAAGCATCGACCCATGCCCATTAGAAAGGATAAAACGATCTCGATTAAACCAGTTAGGATTCCCAGGGTTATGCACCATAAAATCGCGCCATAGCACTTCGGCTATATCTGCCATGCCCATTGGCGCTCCCGGGTGGCCCGAGTTGGCTTTTTGTACTGCATCCATGCTTAACGCCCTGATCGCGTTAGCACAGTCTCGCCTTGAAACCGCTTGATCTTCCATCTACATATCTCCTGATTCAACTTCTTTCTTTANCAACTCCTCCTTAAGAAATGAGACCATCCTCANGAGGAAAGAAGTCCCATTTTCCCGCACCTAAAAAGAATATACCACCAAGTAATGCAGCTATTTGNTAGGTTACGAAATTCTNGGNTTTTNTCTANCTANCNTCCAATCTATATCAATAATTTTTGATATAGATTGGAATNAATATCAGAAATTGTTAAACTTGANNTCTTATGGNTTCNAANTCAATATCANNATCCNCCTCGCCGAATAGATCTTTCGNAGCTNNNAATTTNTTATGCANTCTTACTGATCTGAATAAGGCCTTTGCAGATACACTTCGGNTGCAAGTCCTNNGACTNTTGAGGNGCGAAAGTTTTGGGGTGCTTGAGTTATGNAAAATANTGGGCATTCGCCAGTCTGCACTGAGTCANCATCTCAAGATCCTTGCAACAGCCGAAATTGTGAGCACTAGAAAAGAAGGTAATTCGATTTTTTATAGACGCTCCCTATTAAGAGACGACGACCCATACCGTGAAATAAAAGAGAGTATTCTTGAAAGTGTGGATAAAATCCCATTGCCAAATGATATCAAGAGGCGGATTGAAAATATCCAGGAAGAAAGAGCAGAGCAATCGCTAAGTTTTTTTAAGAAAAACGCTGATAAGTTTCAAGAAAAGCAAGGTTTAATTGTAGAGCACGCAGACTACGCAACCAGCATACATGATGTAATCGCAAGTCTGAATATTAGTGATGAATCACGAATTTTGGAAGTTGGCCCAGGGGAAGGTAAGTTGCTTTCCGAGCTTACGAAGAAATTTAAAAATTTAGTTGCCCTAGACAACTCACGAGAGATGTTGGAGAAGTGTAAAAGTACGATTTATTCCAGTAACTGCAAAGGTGTGAAATTTCTACTGGGAGATACATCTATCGCTTTATCTAAAAGTATAAAAAGTGATCTGCTAATTTTGAATATGGTCTTACATCACATTTCTACTCCAGCAAAGACATTNNAGGATGCATCATCATTACTTAATTGGGGAGGCCACCTATTGATAGTAGACCTAAGTCGTCATGATCAAGACTGGGTCAGGGATTCATGCGGTGACATTTGGCTAGGTTTTGAAGAAGCTGATCTAAATCACTGGGGAAGTAAAGCCAACTTGGAAGTCGGACAAAGTTCTTATCTCTCTCTTCGAAATGGCTTTCAAATTCAAATGCGTATTTTTACAAAAAAAATCAATCCAAATTAAAAATTTATAAAAGGAACTAATAATGGCTGAAATAAGCTTATTCACATCCGAATCAGTCTCTGAGGGTCATCCAGATAAGATGGCAGATCAAATTTCGGATGCTGTATTGGATGCTTTGATTGCTAAAGATAAAACATCCAGGGTTGCGTGCGAAACATTGATTAAAACCGGAATGGTAGTAGTAGCCGGAGAGGTCACTTCAGAAGCCAAAATCGACCTGGAGGATCTAGTAAGAAAGGTCGTATGTGAAATTGGATATAGTGACTCACGCAGCGGATTCGATGGAAATACCTGTGCAGTTCTTAATGCACTTGGTCAGCAATCTGGAGACATTTCAATTGGTGTTACAGAAAGCGCCGATCATGAGCAAGGTGCCGGAGACCAGGGCCTTATGTTCGGCTATGCCTCCAATGAAACTGACGTATTGATGCCAGCGCCCATTACGTATTCCCAACTACTCGTTAAACGTCAGTCTGAGGTAAGAAAAAGTGGGCGCTTGCCTTGGCTGGAGCCAGATGCCAAAAGCCAGTTGACTATGCGCTATGCAAACGGCAAACCAGAGGGTATTGATGCCGTAGTGCTCTCAACACAGCATAAGGAGGACATTTCTCTTTCTGAGTTGAAAGAAGGTGTTATGGAAGAAATTATCAAACCAACCCTTCCTTCTCATTGGATAGATGAAACTACTAAATATTTTATCAATCCCACGGGCAGGTTCGTTACAGGAGGACCTCAAGGTGACTGCGGACTGACAGGAAGAAAAATTATTGTGGATACCTATGGCGGAATGGCCCGACATGGCGGTGGCGCTTTTTCAGGAAAGGATCCCTCCAAGGTTGATCGGTCCGCCGCATATTTAGCCCGTTATATAGCGAAGAATCTAGTCGCTGCCAACATTGCAGAACGATGTGAAATACAACTTTCTTATGCGATTGGAGTTGCAGAGCCAACATCAATTAGTGTGGAGACTTTTGGAACCGGAAAAATTTCTAACGAAAAAGCAGTAGCTCTAGTTCGAGAACATTTTGAACTTAAACCGAAAGGTTTAATCTCAATGCTCGACCTTCTCCGTCCAATTTACAGAAACACAGCCGCATATGGTCACTTTGGTCGGGAAGAGAAAGAATTTACTTGGGAAAAAACTGATAAAGCTGAAGTTTTAAAAGATCACGCTGGTACTTAAATCACATTTGGAGCAAACGATGAATAACCTATCTGTCAGTAACTTAAGCGCAGTGCAAGATTATAAGGTAGCTGATATTAATCTCGCGGATTTCGGGCGCAAAGAAATTACCCTTGCTGAGGCCGAAATGCCTGCTTTGATGTCACTGCGGAGAAAGTTTAAAGATCAACAGCCTTTAAAAGACGCTCGAATTCTTGGCTGCATCCATATGACTGTCCAAACTGCGGTTTTGATAGAGACATTGGTAGCCCTTGGAGCGGAGGTGAGGTGGTCTTCTTGTAATATTTTCTCAACTCAGGATCATGCCGCGGCGTGTATTGCAGCTCAAGGTATAGCCGTTTATGCATGGAAGGGCCAAACGGAGGAAGAGGGTATGTGGTGCGTCGAGCAGACAATCTTAAAACAGGGAATTCCCTGGAATGCCAATATGATTCTAGATGACGGAGGGGACTTAACTGCAATGGTTCATGAAAAATACCCAGAAATGTTGAATTCTATTCACGGCATCACCGAAGAGACTACAACTGGCGTATTAAGACTACTCGAGATGAAGGACCAAGGCACACTTAAAGTACCCGCGATAAATGTTAATGACTCAGTAACCAAGTCAAAGAACGACAACAAATACGGGTGCCGCCATAGCCTTAACGATGGCATCAAGCGNGGNACCGATATGCTNCTATCCGGCAAGCACGCTTTAGTAATCGGCTACGGCGATGTAGGCAAAGGATCTGCTCAGAGTCTCCGCCAGGANGGGATGATAGTNAAGGTCGCGGAAATAGATCCAATTTGTGCGATGCAGGCATGCATGGACGGCTTTGAAGTCGACTCCCCCTACAAGTCGGGTGAAAACACCGGCGACGAATCTGCCATAAACAAAGCACTTTTATCTAAGATGGACATGATAGTCACTGCCACGGGNAANATAAATGTTTGCGATAAGAGTATGTTGCAAAATGTAAAGCGTGGCGCAATTATCTGNAACATTGGACACTTTGATAATGAAATTGATACNGCCTTTATGAGAGAGTCATGGGAATGGGAGGAAGTTAAACCCCAAGTTCACAAAATCTATCGCAGTGGTTTGAATATCAAGGATGACTATCTGCTTTTATTATCAGAAGGACGACTTATAAACCTTGGGAACGCCACAGGTCATCCGTCTCGCATNATGGACGGCTCGTTTGCAAACCAGGTCCTAGCCCAAATTCATCTGTTTGGAAAGAAGTTTGCGGACAACAGCAAGGAGTTTAAGGATTCTAATATTGAGGTAGAGGTCCTNCCCAAACATCTNGATGAGCAAGTTGCAGCCCTAATGGTAGANGGGTTTGGTGGAGTAATGACCAAGCTTACACCTANCCAAGCTGACTACATTAATGTCTCCACAGAGGGGCCGTTTAAGTCAGACTCATATAAATATTAATAAACGAGTTGAGCTTAAATTGATGCAGGAAAAATCTGAGAACCAATTCAGCATAGAATTTTTCCCCCCGAAAACTATTTCGGGTGAAGCTAAACTAGATGGGGTATTTGATAAACTATCAAGACTAAAACCTCACTTCTACTCAATAACTTATGGTGCTAATGGCTCAACAAAAAAAGGCACTCAAGAGCTAACTTTTCGATATCAGCNAATGGGAGCANANATTGCNCCCCACATCTCATTTGGCGACACTAGTGAAAAAGACATAATTGGCTTATTACNGGAATACAAGAAATCTGGAGTTGGACGAATAGTTGNTTTNAGAGGCGATCTCCCTAAAGGGTCCGATGAAAAACTTCGCTATGCGAGCGAACTCGTTGNATTCATTAGAGANAAAACTGCAGACCAATTCCATATTGATGTCGCCTGCTATCCTGAATTACATCCAGAATCAGACAGCATAAAAACCGAGGTGAAGCACTTTAAAAACAAAGTCGATGCTGGGGCTAACTCGGCCATCACACAATATTTTTATAATCCCGATGCCTATTTCCGTTACCGAGATTACTGCGCCCAGAATGGAATAAACATTCCCATCGTGCCAGGCATTATGCCTATCACTAATTATAATAACCTTTCCCGGTTTAGCGCTAATTGCGGTGCAGAAATACCGCGGTGGCTTCGTTTCCGGCTAGAAGAGCTCAGCGACGATAAACGGGGGCTTCAGGAATACGGTATCGAGGTAGTGACTGAGCTTTGTGAAAAACTTCTAGCGGGTGGAGCACCAGGTCTTCACTTCTACTCGATGAATCTTTCTGCGAGCGTCACAAAAATTTGGGATAACTTGANCCTTTCAGGAAAAGGTAATTAGAAGAATAAATGCGCATTACTAGATTTTATTTTGGGGATTCCCTTAAAACAGATTCAATCGTCAAACTGCATCATGAGCTAACCCACTATGTAGTAAAAGTACTAAGATTGAAGACAGGAAATCAGATCAAATTATTTAACAGTAATGAAGGTGAATTTCTTGGAACAATAGTTTCAATCAAAAAGGGCGACATATCCGTGAGTGTCGACATGCAGGTGAGAGTACCTTCCNAGGACTCCGTAAGATTCCATATCGCGCTTTCTATCATAAAAGGCGATCGCATGGATTATGCTATCCAAAAGGCCGTGGAACTTGGAGTTACCTCCTTAACCCCTCTTTACTCCCGATTTTCTGAAGTGAAAATCAAGGATAAAAATCATCTTGAAAATAAACTTCACCATTGGGAAAAAGTCATCTTAAATGCTAGCCAGCAATGCGGTCGTTTATCATTACCGCAAGTAAGAGAGCCTATGAATCTCACTGAGCTATTTGAAGAAAGTGAAAGTAATACATTCCTTTTACTAGATTCATCCGGTAGCAAAAATTTAAACGACGTTTCTTTTAAGAAAGATTTCTATCTTGCGGTGGGCCCGGAAGGTGGCTTTTCTGATGAAGAGCTAGAGTATTCTAGTAAGAAAACTGAAATAATTTCTCTGGGGCCAAGAACCTTGAGAGCTGAGACAGCGCCAGTAGTTGCACTATCCATACTTCAGTCAAAATTCGGGGATCTTTTATGAGACAATCATTTAAACAGTGAAGAAATATTGAGCACTCGTAAAAAGTAAATTTCAGTGATAAAAAAAAGCGCCTTTAAATTTTTAAAGACGCTTTAACGTAATGACTACGTTCAGGGAGAGATTTATTATCTGGAAACGAACTCGGGATACGCTTCCATACCACATTCAGCTATGTCGACACCCGATTCCTCTTCTTCCTCGGAGACTCGGACACCCATTATTGCCTTCAATGCCAACCAGACCACAAGGCTCGTTACAAACACCCAAGCAAAAATCACAAGCATTCCCACCAACTGTCCCATGAAGGTGGCGTCTGGATCAGAGAAAAGCACGGCAAATATCCCAAATATTCCCACCGTTCCATGCACCGAGATAGCTCCAACCGGATCGTCGATTTTTATCTTATCCAAGAACACAATGCTGAAAACAACTATGACACCGCCTATGCCGCCGATAATTGTGGCCAGAAGCGGGGATGGATCTGCGGGTTCTGCGGTTATAGCAACTAATCCTGCTAAAGCACCATTTAACGCCATAGTAAGATCTGCTTTCCCGAAAATCATTCGAGCAACAATGAGAGCTGCTATTAAGCCCCCTGAGGCCGCAGCATTAGTATTGAGAAATACATTAGCGACTTCGTTGGCCACGGCGATACCTCCGAGCTTTAGTGTCGATCCCCCATTGAAGCCAAACCATCCCATCCANAGAATAAAGACTCCTAAGGTGGCGAGTGGTAAATTAGCGCCTGGTATCGCATTAACTGTACCAGCAGCGCTGTACTTCCCCTTTCGGGGGCCTAAAATCATAACTCCAGCCAGCGCAGCTGCGGCTCCTGCCAGATGAACTATGCCAGATCCAGCATAGTCACTGTAGCTCAATGCTCCTAGGCCTGGTACATCTTTTCCACCCCAGGTCCAGCCGCCTTCAATTGGATAAATAAAACCTGTCATAACTACTGCGAATGCGAGAAACGCCCACAGTTTCATCCGTTCAGCTACCGCTCCAGATACTATAGACATTGCAGTAGCAACAAACACGACTTGGAAAAAGAAGTCAGATGCTCCAGAGTAAACTGAACCCCCATCAAACCCTTCAGCCGCTGAATCAGATAATACCTGAGCAACTGCTGCGTCATCCATCTGAGCAACTGTGGTGACCCCTGATAGGAAGTAACCTCCATCGTACATGAACTGATAACCACAGACTAAATACATGGTGCAAGCAATCGCGAATAAACCCACATTCTTTGTAAGAATCTCTGTCGTATTTTTGGTTCTGACAAGACCCGCCTCCAGCATAGAAAAGCCGGCCGCCATCCACATGACTAAGGCGCCACATATTAGAAAATAAAATGTATCCATCGCGTACTGTAATTCAAAAATTTGGTTTTCCACTTTTTCCTCCAATTAAAGCCTTTACATCAAAATGATTTTGTAAAAATATTTTCTGAATGAATGTCAGACCGCATCTTCCCCAGTTTCACCCGTACGGATTCTGAGAATTTGCTCCAGCTCAGTCACGAAGATTTTCCCGTCTCCGATTTTTTGAGTATTCGCTGCAGTCGTTATTGCATCTATCGTTTGATCTAACATTGAGTCAGATATCGCCACTTCGATTTTGACCTTTGGTAAAAAATCAACAGCATATTCCGCTCCACGATAAAGTTCGGTATGACCCTTTTGGCGACCAAATCCTTTGACCTCCGACACNGTTATTCCTTGCACACCTATTGATGACAAAGACTCTCTCACATCATCTAANTTAAAAGGCTTTATAATTGCCGTTACTAGTTTCATTTATTGCTCCTTTCTATTCGTGCTATTCGTGAGTTTTTTGAACTCCACTGGCCCTTTTAAACTCTTACGTTGTTAGGATATATGCATTAGCCGTGCCAAGTATTATGCTAGGCGATTAGCACTGGCTAAAAGTGCAAACTTCCGTCATTTAAATTTGTGGAGGAACCCTTTGTAAGGGTTAGTGTTGGACAGCAACGGTGCGATTTATTCGGCTTGCGCACCATTACTGTGCAAAA
>PBXX01000040.1 GCA_002727755.1 Gammaproteobacteria bacterium
CGCGAAAACCAATATAATATGTATATTTTAACAAGTTAAGAGAATCCTTGATGTCTAATTTTTCTTTCAGCCGAAGCTTCCCCAAGACCCGCATGCGGCGTATGCGCAAAGATGAGTTCAGCCGCGAACTCGTGAAAGAAACTCGACTTAGTGTAAAAGATTTGATTTATCCAGTGTTCATAGTCGATGGACAAGATAAACGTCAACCAGTTGAATCTATGCCCTCGATTTATCGCTTGAGTATCGATAATCTGATTGAGGAGGTGTCAGAGTTAACGGAACTTGGAATCCCGGCCATAGCCCTATTCCCGGTGGTTGAAGATAAAAAAAAGTCGCAAAATGGAGAGGAGTCATACAATCAAGACGGCTTAATCCAAAACGCAATACAGCAAGTTAAGCGAAGCTTCCCCACGTTAGGAGTCATTTCAGACGTAGCTCTTGATCCTTACACCACCCATGGACAAGATGGGATAATCGATGAGTCAGGCTACGTATTAAATGAAAAAACCGTGGAAGTCCTTGTCAAGCAGGCGATATCCCATGCTGTAGCGGGAGCCGACATAGTCGCCCCATCTGACATGATGGACGGACGCGTTGGGGCAATTCGCGATGCCTTTGAAGAGAAAAAACTAATTCACACGAGAATTCTTGCATATTCTGCCAAATATGCGTCAAATTATTATGGCCCCTTCAGAGACGCTGTCGGTTCGGGCAAAAGTCTTGGTGGGTCAGAAAAGCATAGCTACCAAATGGACTTCTCAAATAGTGACGAAGCACTCCAAGAAGTTGCTTTAGACTTGGCCGAAGGTGCAGACATGGTAATGGTGAAACCTGGCATGCCATATTTGGATATCGTTCATCGCGTAAAAACGGAATTTCGCGTCCCAACATTTGTTTATCAAGTTAGTGGAGAGTATGCGATGCACATGGCTGCCATTGAGAATGGATGGTTGAAGGAAGACGAGGTAGTGCTAGAGTCTCTAATGTGTATTAAGCGTGCAGGCGCAGATGCCATCCTAACTTACTTTGCCAAGAAAGCTGCCAGATTGATCCAAGGTTCCTAGAAATTGAATCACCGGCCTCTTGGCGTGGATTTACGAGAATTAGTTTTCCTATATCTTGAATACTTTATATTTCTCTTTATCATTGAGCAGGTAGTTTCAAGGATAAAATTAGGTTTTGAATTTAGACTCAAGCAACAATTAAAAGATAGATAATTACAGAAGGAATAATTTATGAGCGACAATATCGTTCAAATTTCAGACAGTAGCTTTGACTCAGACGTATTACAGGCAGAGGGCCCCGTTTTAGTTGATTTTTGGGCTGAATGGTGCGGTCCTTGCAAAATGATAGCCCCTGTTCTGGAAGAACTAGCGAGTGAGTACGGAGAAAAATTAAAAATCTGCAAGATGGATGTAGATGCAAATCCGGAAACTGCTCCAAAATATGGCATTAGAGGCATCCCAACTCTGATACTTTTCAATAATGGAGATGTAGCTGGTACAAAGGTAGGTGCTTTGTCTAAGTCACAGTTGTCAGAGTTTATTGACAGCGCCATTTAAATTGCGTTTAATGAGGGTGCTTGTTTGTTCTTAAGCCCCTTTTGCAGTTTGTTCTGCTAAATATTACTAAGTTCCCAGCCCTATACACTAAGTAAAACCATTATGTTGGCTGTTAGTAGATTTACAAATAACTAGTAGGTGAAACAGAATAGCTTTTTCGGAGATGATCTATAAGAAGATTTACTTTTCTTAAAAAAATGTAAGTTTAAGTAGAAATTGTTTCTACCTTACAAGCCCATAAATTTTTTAGATTCTTATTTATTCGACATTCAGCCCTTAACCAATAATTTCTTTCAACGTGACTAACCACGCTCCCTGAACAATTTTCCTAAATAAACNTATGAGACTTTAATTCCCACTACTCTACATCTATAACTATGAACTTAACTGAACTAAAGCAAAAACCAATCGCAGAACTACTTGAAACAGCAAATGAGATGGGACTGGAGAATGTTTCCAGATCCCGAAAACAAGATATCATTTTTGTNATCCTCAAACGGCACGCTAAAAATGGTGCCGATATCTATGGAGACGGTGTGCTTGAAATACTTCAGGACGGATTCGGATTCCTTCGTTCTGCCGACTCATCATATTTAGCAGGCCCAGATGATATCTACGTTAGCCCAAGTCAAATCAGAAGATTTAACTTACGAACGGGAGACACTGTTGCAGGAAAGATAAGACCNCCNAAAGATGGCGAAAGGTATTTNGCGTTACTCAAGATTAGCGAAATTAATTTNAGCAAGCCTGAAAGCTCNAAGAATAAAATTTTATTTGAAAACCTGACTCCACTGTTTCCACAGGATAGATTAGAACTGCAGTTAGGTAATGGTAGCACGGAAGATTTGAGCGCCAGAGTGATTGATTTAACTTCACCAATTGGCAAGGGACAGAGAGGTTTAATAGTGTCTCCTCCGAAGGCTGGNAAGACTCTAATTCTGCAAAACATTGCTCAGTCAATAACCAAAAATAATCCCGAAGTACGTTTGATTGTATTGNTAATAGATGAGCGTCCCGAAGANGTCACCGAAATGCAGCGGTCTGTAAGGGGAGAGGTGGTCGCTAGTACATTTGATGAGCCACCTTCAAGGCATGTCCAAGTTGCGGATATGGTNATAGAAAAAGCAAAGAGATTGGTCGAGCATAAAGAAGATGTAGTTATCTTGCTAGATTCTATAACTCGTTTGGCCAGAGCCTATAACACAGTTATCCCATCGTCTGGGAAAGTTCTTACCGGTGGTGTAGATGCTCACGCCCTCGAGAGACCAAAGCGTTTTTTTGGNGCTGCACGTAATTTAGAAGAAGGAGGTTCATTAACCATCATTGCTACNGCGTTGATTGAAACCGGTTCTAAAATGGATGAAGTTATATATGAGGAGTTCAAAGGTACGGGCAACATGGAGCTCCACCTAGATCGTAAAGTTGCCGAAAAACGAATTTNCCCTGCCATAAACGTGCGACGATCTGGAACTCGAAGAGAAGACCTTCTCACTAGTGAGGAAGAGCTGCAGAGAATGTGGATACTAAGAAAACTTCTAAGCTCAATGGAAGATGTACAAGCAACAGAGTTTATCTTAGATAAATTAAAAGGCACAAAAACCAATGATGAGTTTTTCAATTCTATGAAAAGAAATTGATAATTTTGCTTTGGATTTATAGCACTTGTTTGCCTAGAACTTTTTAATTAGAACCTCTTAATGGCCTTTAAAGATTTACGAGATTTCATCAAACTTCTTGAAAGAGAGGGGGAACTGAAAAGAATTAGTGCTGAGGTAGACTCATATCTTGAAGTCACAGAAATATCTGACCGAACTTTAAAAAAGGGTGGCCCGGCACTTTTATTCGAAAATATCAAAGGTTCCTCAATACCTTTATTGGCCAATTTATTTGGAAACCATCGCAGAATTGCGCTAGGAATGGGCCAAGATGACTTAGATGGACTAAGAGATGTCGGTAAGCTTTTAGCTTTTCTAAAAGAACCTAAGCCACCCTCTGGTTGGAAAGACCTTTGGAAAAATCTGCCGAATTACAGAAGTGTTCTGAACATTTCAACAAACGTAAAGAATTCCGCTCCTTGTCAGGAAGTAGTAATTAAAGAAGAAAACATAGATTTGTCAATTTTACCCATACAAACTTCCTGGCCGGGTGACGCTGGCCCGCTTGTCACCTGGCCGCTAGTGGTCACAAAAGGTCCTGAGAAAGAACGGCAAAACCTCGGCATCTATCGAATGCAACAAATTGGCCCAAACAAGTTGATTATGCGGTGGTTGTCACACAGAGGGGGCGCATTAGACTTTAGGGATTGGAAGATTAAGCATCCTGATAAACCCTTCCCCGTGTCGGTTGCCCTTGGTGCAGATCCTGCAACTATCCTAGCGACAGTAACACCTGTCCCTGATTCACTATCAGAATATGCTTTCGCAGGACTCTTGCGCGGCAGTAAAACCGAAGTTATAAAATCGCAGACGAATGAGCTACAAATACCAGCGAGTGCCGAAATAATTCTTGAAGGACACATAGAAAGTGATGAGGTCGCGGAAGAAGGACCGTTCGGTGATCATACTGGATACTATAACGAAGTCGANAAATTCCCTGTTTTCACCGTTACTCGGATNACCCANAGAAGAGACCCGATTTATCACAGCACCTACACGGGACGTCCTCCTGATGAACCCGCAATGCTTGGGGTCGCTTTAAATGAAGTNTTTGTTCCTATTTTACAAAAACAGTTCCCTGAAATTATCGACTTCTACCTGCCTCCGGAGGGTTGCTCATATCGAATGGCAATAGTGAGTATTCGTAAGCAGTACGCCGGTCATGCAAAGAGAGTAATGATGGGAGTATGGTCTTTCCTTCGTCAATTTATGTACACTAAATTTATAGTGGTAGTCGATGAGAAAATAGATATCCGTAACTGGCAAGATGTTATCTGGGCAATAACTACTCGAATGGATCCGGCTCGAGACACGACAATGATCGAAAATACCCCTATTGACTATTTGGACTTCGCTTCTCCTACATCCGGCCTTGGATCGAAAATGGGCTTGGACGCCACTAATAAGTGGCCTGGTGAAACGACTCGCGAGTGGGGCANCCCTATAGAAATGGATGATAAAATAAAACGCAGAGTANACGAANTTTGGCCAGATTTGGGAATCGACTTACCTGAGTGAATGTTTAAGATACTAAAGGCAAATCCAACTTGCCAGCAGCAACGATTTTGAAGTAGAGCTTCAGTTTCTCAAGACACGCTCTGTCTTCACCCAACCTTGCCGATAATAGTGAAAGTTCAAGGTANGCTTCTGCAGATGGCGAAGATGTGATACTCAACTCGTAATAATTCTTTGCTTTTTCCATTAGTTCATTTCTTAGCGAAATTCTTGCAAGAGCCAGGAAAAGAACACTACTATCCTTTACTGTTTTTAGCCACCTCTCAGCAGTCGCCAATTGATGTGAATTTTCCTTAAAATCTTTCTCACCATAAAAACAAACCAGTTGATCGTTCCATTTATTGGCAAGCGCTTTCTCTATCACCTTCAGCGCGTCGCGATTTGCGCCAAGTCTGATAAGATTACTCGCATAAACTATAATTAATTCCTCATCTGTACGTAATCTATTAGGTACCTTTCTCCAAAATCCCGTTAACGACTCAACTGCCTCTTTATGTTCCCCGCTTCCAACCTTTTCAGAGTGAGCTTTGATTTCCGATTGCACGCACTTCAACGTTAACTCGTGCAGCTCTTCCGGTTCAATAAGCCCTTTTTTTTCTAACTGCAATAGCAGCGCTTTTAAGGACTCCCATTCTCCTGTTTTCAAGTAATAGTCTTTAAGAGTAAGCATCAACCGAGAGTCTTGTGGAGTACTCTGCCTCAAAGATTCCAAAGTTACCTTAGCTTCATCAAATTGTTCAGCATCTAATAAAAACTGCGCCCTCATTAATTCGATCGTAGATTTATAGGTCGGAAATTTTTGCTTTGCTTCATCAAGGTAACGTGACCATTCCTTTAATTCATCAATTTTAAAAGTAGCATAAGATGCCGCTAAGTAATCTACAATGCTGGCATCCTTTGTTCGTAAAATTTTCTTCAGAAGTTTTTGACCTGCTGTCCAGTTACCCAGATACAGCTGTATGTAGCCTTCAGTCGCGGCAGTCTTAGCTCTATCTTTTAACTTCCTCTTATAGAGCTCTTTTAACCGAAAAAATCTCGGCAAGTCGATCCAATTAACGGTTAGCTTCAATATTCGAAATACTAGGTAAACAACCACCAATGAAATTAACAGCGCGAATAAACTTGTCTCAAAAGTATAGCTACCAAGCGCAATTAGTATATATCCAGGGTCTTCGTAAAATCCCAAAAAGAGGGTCAACCAGAGTC
>PBXX01000041.1 GCA_002727755.1 Gammaproteobacteria bacterium
AAGCTCTTCTTTAATAATTTTGCTGTTATTATTTTCATGACTAAACCTATTACTTGGTGTTTCTATAGAGTCTAATAGATATGTCTATCGATTTCTAACCCTTACAACAAATCACGTCGGTAAATTTTCAGAGTTGTGCTTTAAGTTGAATTGAAAATAAATCATCTTCGTAATACAAGCAGCCAACGCCAGACGTTGAAAACATTTGCAAGTGCTGCAGAAAAGTAAGTTATTGCTGCAGCTTTAAGCACAGAACGCACCTTTGGGACCTGGTCTTCTGTGACATAGTTACCTTCGATTAATATAGGTAACGCTTTGTTAAAACTCGCATCCCACTCCTCCGGTAAGATGATTAAATATGCGAGTGCACCCAATAGCTGCATCACTAGGCTAACCCCAATCACCAGGCCCACNGCAAACGGTGATCTNAGAACAANAGCCAAAATCGGAAACAACCACATTATGCCANCACCAATCTGACTCAATACTCTAGCTGTAGGCAGATATCTACTCCTCAACTCGAANATTTTTTCCTTACGATAGAATTGGATNGCATGCCCTACCTCATGNGCAGCNACCGCNACTGCNGTCAAAGATTTGCCGCCATAATTTTCTGGGCTGAGCCTCACAGCTTGGTCTTGAGGATCGAAACAGTCACGAAATGGTTCNGTTTCCTCNACTTTAATACCACCCAGNTCAAAACGTTTTATAAGGTGTCTGGCAAGCTCTCCTCCCGTTCCAGGTAGACCAACTAATTCCCTGCCGTGTTTAGACATGACATGTCTAACCCAGAAAGAGGGCAGGTAAATCAGAATAGCAAGGATCGCAAAAATCACTATAAAGAGCATAGAATCTACCCATGGATTTCCCTATGGCCCAACTAAATTCGCGCGTTTGGTTAACTTAATTTTTGAATGGATCGTTCAACTACATNGCCAGTTTATATAACTCAACGTAATCTTCTGCGCGAACCTTCTTAGGGTTTGTCATTGTNGCCAAATCGCTAACTGCATGCGGGACCATGTCCTCAATTAAATCCTCAGATAGACCCATCTCGCTGAGTGATCCTGGTAAACCGATATCCGCATTCAGCTGTTCAATCTCAGACGCCAAGTCTGCATTCGGCGGCAGTCCCATCGCTTGACGTAAACGTCGATAAGTATCTGAACAAGTGCTTTCATTAAATCGCAGGACTGTCGGCAAAATGACAGCATTGAGGGTGCCATGATGCAGTCTCAGCTCCTTCAAGCGTCCTGCAGCGTGACTCATAGAATGCACGGCACCGAGGCCTTTTACAAAAGCCAGAGCGCCTTCAGTTGAGGCCATCATCATTTCCCAACGCGCTGTGCGATCACTACCATCTTCCACTGCGCGTTTAATGTACTGCCACCCNCTCCACAGCCCATCTAGGCCAATTCCATCTGCTGGAGGATTGATAGGCGTCGCCAAAACCGCCTCAATACAATGAGTTATGGCGTCCATGCCGGTCGCAGCCGTGAGTTGCTGGGGGAGACCCAGCGTTAATTCGGGATCACAGATCGCAAGTTTTGGAAGAAACTTTGCGTTCGCAAAAGTAAGTTTTCGTCCATCTGTCATGCTTATCACGAATCCCAATGAGGCTTCACTACCAGTACCTGCAGTAGTCGGGATTGCTATAAGCGGAGCCACGCCTTTGACAAGCTTATTACCCCCTTGAAGGGGATCATACTGGGCGAGTGGTCTACCACTGACGGCCANTAATGCGACCGCTTTACCCAGATCCATNGGCGAGCCGCCNCCAACNCANACGACTCCATCACAGTCGTTGCCTTCGTAGACTTCAAGCGCCTTAGACACTGCATCCTCAGTCGGATTTCCTGGTGTGTCATCAAAGATGGTCAATTGAAAACTGTCGTCAAGNGTATCGGTAATTCGCTCCAACAACCCGCTGCTTCGCAGGCCCTGGTCAGTGACGATTAAAGGACGCGCAATACCTTCGCGTTTCAACGCATCAGGGAGTTTTTTAACCGCCCCGAAATCGAAACGGACCGGATTTTGAAAGTTTAACAAAGGCACNATTTATTTCTCCCCAAGAAAACTATTTAAAACACATTNANTAAGAATCCCAAATTTTGCTGTCTTATCGAGCAATTTTTATATCAATTTCCTCGAAACGAAAATTNCCCTCTAAGTACTNCTCTTNTCTTTGTCCCACTGAGCAAAAGATTTTCCTTCTTCAGCTAGCTGCTTTAAAAGAGGNGCTGGACTCCAATACTCCTCNCCATACAGATCACGAAATTCGCATATTTTTTCATANACATTCTTTACACCTACTGCATCTGCGTAATGCATTGGACCTCCTTTCGCNACTGGGAAGGCATAGCCATATATATAAACAACATCNATATCGCTNGCGCGCTGCGCTATTCCCTCTTCTAATATTTTTGCGCCTTCATTGATTAAAGGGTAGAAGCATCTAGCAAGAATCTCCTCATCATTAATTTCTCTTCTGCTTATACCCAANTTTTCTGCCTCCTCAACGATCAGNGACTCCACCTCAGGGTCTGACATTCTTTTTCTAGTTTCAGGATCATACTTATAATAACCAGAGCCTGTCTTTTGACCGTATTTACCCATTTCAACTAGCAATGTTCCCATGCGATAAAGCTTGGGGTCGTCGGGTAAATTGGTAAGGGCCTGCCGCGCTTTGTAGCCAACGTCAAGACCAGCCAAATCTCCCATGGCCAGNGGACCCATCGCCATACCAAACCTTTCTATGGCCCCATCAACCTGGGCTGGTGTGCAGCCATCCAGGAGAAGCATTTGAGCTTCTCTTCCATAGCCACTCAGCATTCGGTTACCTATAAATCCGTAACATACGCGAGAGAGCGCACATACTTTTTTAATACGCTTACCAATCTGCATAACTGTCGCTAACACATCATCAGCAGTCTTTTCACCCCGCACGACCTCGAGTAATTTCATGACATTAGCGGGGCTGAAGAAATGCATGCCCACCACATCTTGAGGGCGTGCCGTAGCCTCAGCAATCGCGTCAACATCCTGGTATGACGTATTGGTCGCTAATATAGCGCCAGGCTTGCAGACGCCGTCGAGCTTTGCAAAGATTTCTTTTTTAAGGTCAAGGTTTTCGAACACTGCCTCGATGACTAAGTCTACGTCAGCTATTCCCTCATAGTCCGTCGTGCCGCTTATCAAACCGAGGCGCTTATCCATCTGTTCAGCAGTCAGCCGCCCCTTTTGAACGGTGATATTGTAGTTTTTCTTCACTATTCCGAGGCCTCTCTCAAGCGCCTCATCATTAATCTCCAGCATGACGACAGGAATGCCCACGTTGGCGAAACACATAGCTATTCCACCCCCCATCGTTCCTCCACCAATGATGGCAACTTTATTAATTTCTCGAAGCGGTGTTGTCTTCGGCAGCCCTTCTATTTTTGCAGCCTGCCTCTCAGAAAAGAAGATGTGTCGCATTGCTGCAGATTCGGCCGAGGTGACCAATTCACGAAAAAGTTCCCGTTCACGCTCCAAACCTTCGTCAATCGGCAAGTTAACCGCAGCTTCTATGCATGAGACAATCCGATCCTGGGCAATTTGTCCTCGCGCCCTTTTAGCCATTTGTTTTCGAGCGTTATCAAAAAAATCTGGCTCTAAGTCAGAATCATTAATCGTGATATCTCTTACTCTTTTAAGAGGTGCACTTGACTCTACTAATTCATTCGCATAATCAATGGCATTCTCAGCTATTTCGTTGCCCTCTAATATTTTATCAACCAAGCCTACATCAAGGGCCTTACGTGCTGCTATTGGGTTGCCCTTGGTCATCATCTCTAAAGCGAATTTAGCTCCTGTCAATCTGGGAACTCTCTGGGTTCCTCCTGCCCCTGGCAGTAAGCCCAGTTTTACTTCCGGCAAGCCAACTTTTGCAGACTCAATCGCACACCTGTAATGACACGCGAGAGACACTTCAAAACCCCCGCCAAGTGCNGTGCCATGAATAGCAGCNATCACCGGCTTACTTGAGTTTTCGATTGCGGATAAAACTTCTGGCAATCCTGGTTCTTTTGGCGGCTTCCCGAACTCCGTTATGTCAGCACCAGCAATGAATGTTCGACCATCACATTTCAATATTACTGCTTTCGAAGCATCATCCTGAGCGGCCTGTACCGCCTTTAAAATGCCAGACCTTACTGTCTGAGCTAATGCATTAACTGGTGGGTTATTTACTGAAATCACCCCAACATTATNTTTAAGTTCGTAACTAACTACTTCCGACATAATCGATCCTTTTTTTAAATATGCAAAATTTTTGACTATCCGCTGACTCAATATCTATTTTTAAAAATGTCTTGTACAGCTTGAATAACTGCCCAAAAATAGGGAGNAANCTTGGCAATGTAATCCAATCCCATTCGTTACTGAGTAATANTGCTATTCTAGCANGGCATTCGTAAAAGTTTGGCNTATATGTTAGGTTTACGCCTTGTTTTTTGGGGGGAGATTTATGATTAGAGATCGAGAAACACTCAATCAGCTGCTTGCTCTTATTGATCGCTTTGTCACAGAACGATTAATACCGCGAGAGTCAGAATTAGCTGAGAGTGGTTCCTTACCGGAAGATATTCTTGACGAAATGAAAGCAATGGGCTTATTCGGACTCACCATACCAGAGGAATATGGTGGTCTGGGCCTGACTATGGAAGAAGAAATTGAGGTGGCAATTTCCTTAGGTAAAACTTCTCCAGCTTTCAGGTCCGTTATGGGCACAAAT
Source organism: Gammaproteobacteria bacterium (assembly GCA_002727755.1). Lineage (GTDB taxonomy): Bacteria > Pseudomonadota > Gammaproteobacteria > Pseudomonadales > Pseudohongiellaceae > UBA9145. Next base: position 4,772 of record PBXX01000041.1, read on the forward strand.
AATGGAATTGGATCTGCGGCAATCGTCTTTAATGGGACTGAAGAGCAAAAGAAACGCTACCTCCCTAAATATGCCAGTGGCGAGTGGATAAGCTGTTTTTGTCTTACAGAACCTGAGGCTGGTTCAGACGCCGCATCGTTAAAAACCAGCGCTGTCCGGGATGGCGATCATTACGTTATCAATGGCACCAAACGCTACATAACAAATGCTAAAGTGGCAGACACTTTTAATGTAATGGCTCGCACTAACCCTTCTATCAAAGGCGCGCGCGGCATTTCCTCTTTCATTGTCGAAAAAGATTTCAAGGGCATCACACTAGGTTCCGTAGATAAGAAAATGGGGCAAGCTGGATCGATGACTTGCGATGTGATATTCGAAGACTGTCGAGTACCTGCTGAAAATATTATTGGGGCCGAAGGAGAAGGTTTTATAACCGCAATGAAAGTCCTAGACCGCGGTAGATTACATATCTCGGGTGTAAGCGTAGGTGTTGCGGAGCGCCTAATAGGCGATGCCTTAGATTACGCGATGCAGAGAACACAGTTTGGACAACCAATTGCCGAACAGCAACTGATTCAAGCAATGCTGGCCGACTCAAAAACTGAAACCTATGCTGCAAAATGTATGACTTTAGAGACCGCAAGAAAACGCGACAACGGCGAAAATGTCAGTACTGAATCTTCAGCTTCGAAGCTATTCGCAACAGAAATGGTNGGCAGAGTCGCNGATCGATGTGTGCAAATTCACGGCGGAGCAGGTTATATGTCCGANTATGCAGTAGAGCGATTTTATCGAGACGTTCGGTTGTTCCGATTGTATGAAGGAACTAGTCAGATTCAGCAACTAATAATTGCCAAAAATATGATCAAAGATAGAACGTAACTCTGACTTCAAATTACCCTTGAAAAGTTAATCAAGCAGAAATTTCTGAAACCATTCCAGGCGAGCTTTGTTAGCGCGTGCAGCATCCTCACCACCAAACCCGTGCTTACCCCCTGGGATGACTATCAATTCCGACTCTACACCCTCTTTTTCAAATTTTTCTTTTATTGCATAAGAATGCGTGACATCCACCAGAGGATCCTCATCACCATGTATGAGTAATGTCGGTGGATCGTTCGCATCAACAAAAAGAATCGGTGAAACAGTTGGGACTAGTTCTGGATCATAATCCAGAGCTGGAAATCGTGACAAGAGCTCTTCTTCCGCAACATTATTAACAATTCCTACCGGTAAAGATTCTTCTTCTCTAAAAGCGACTGGTGGNAAATAGGCAACGACCGCAGCAACTGAATTATCNACCTGCATGACTGCATCTCTTTCATCATTCTTACCAGTATCCGAATCCAATCCAAGCATAAGCGATAAATGTCCACCAGCACTGCCTCCAGTCACGCCAATCCGATTGACATCCACCCCNTAACTGACGGCATTCAGCTTTACNTGCCTCACAGCACGACTAACATCGGAATATGCATCTGGAACATGATATCTCGGAGCGCTTCCATGATAGACAGGGATTAGAGTGAACCCCGCATCTAACATGTCTTTAAATTGTCGCGCACGGGTTTCTGGTGGTGCCCAAGATGAATACCAACCACCGCTCATCATAAAAAGGATTGCTGCCCCATTTGCAGAGTCAGGCATTAACACATCATAAACAAGAGCCATGCCATCTTTATGACCATAGACGACATCTGATTTGATAGTAACATCAGCGTTACTAGTAGCTGCAACTAGCACACAATTAACGAGGAGAATTATTCTCACCAATCCTTTTTTTATTTCTAGCATTTACCTAATTTCCTCTTAACAAATTTCCAGGTGAATATTGATCAGTTAGCTCTCTGCGACTCATGTCCCAGTCAGCCCTTGTAGTCAAACGTCGCGGATAATCNGTGATATTAACTCCGTATTTATCTAATCTAGCCTCTAATCGACGAGACGCCTCAACCAATTCCTCGCGCGGTGGCAACAAATCAAGCTGCGCAATGATAATTCTGTTACCCGAGGTTGGTAATTTAAAATTGTAAAACTCATTGAAGGCTCTTTGATANGTTACAGATTCATGGTCATATAATCGACTTGTTGAGAATGTATTAGCTACCAAAACACTTTCATCGGTCATTATTGCTTTCACTTCCTCAAGAAATTCCCTAGTCAGCATGTGTTCGGGAATGTANTCACCGCTAAAGGCATCAAGGACAATATAATCATATTTTTCACCACGAAGACCAGCGCGTTTTATGAAAGGTCGCCCATCTCCCACAAACACTCTCATATTCTGAGATTCATTAAATTGAAAATATTCTTTTGCAACTTTTACAACGGCATCATCTATTTCAATGACATCTATTTGCGCTGAGGGAAATAAATCTGCAAAAGTCATTGGGATTGATCCACCTCCCAGACCAATCACTAAGATACTNTGAGGCGCCTGTTGTAACAGAAGGCCGGCAAAACTCATACGCGTATAATCAAAAACTAGCCGGTTTGGATCATCCAACATCATACACGTCTGATTCCTGTCACCACGATGGACATTAAAGAGTAGACAACGCCTCTCACCTACTTGTGTAACGGTAATATCCCGATATTTCGAGCGCTCTTCATGAATGGTTTCCGCATTGGAATTTACCGCAAAGAACATTAATGCAAGTAATTGTATAAGCTCGCTGAAAATCGCATGAATTCTATTTCTTAGCATATCCACCACTGCCAACAGTTANGTCNGCTTTTATTGTATTTTCAAAAAATAGCACTGCNACCCCAGCAAGTACTAAACTTATTACAGCCCCCCATAGAATCTGATTAACCTCGTACCAGAGGACAAANTAGAAACTTGTTCCGAGCGTTCCTAAAGCACTCCCAAGAGTGGAAATAAAGTATAACAATCCAGCCATATGACCACTATGCTCCTCTTTGTCGACCATAAGTCTGACGGAATACGGGGAGATCATTCCAAGAATGCTTGTAGGAATGAAAAAGAGAAAAATAGACGCAAATAGAGAACCGTATCTTGCATCTTCAATGTAAATCATAATCGGCCTCATAATACTGTCGGNCAGCAAAATAATCGGTAGCGCAAATAGAGCTGCACCTACAAAAAATAAACCATAAATAGTAGCGCTTGGAGTTCGCGTTGAAAGTCTACCTCCCAGTAAATAGCCAAGCGCCAGAGCCAGCATAAAAATTGTAATTATACTTCCCCAAACAGATAAACTTCCTCCAAAATAAGGCGACAAAATGCGGGCTCCCAGCATTTCAATAGTCATAATGCAGAACCCGCTGATAAATGCCATTCCTGCAATTACGGGACGGGGTAGTATTCGAGTCTTAGTCATTGCTTGATAAAGATGAAGTTGGCCTTCTTAATTTGGGAGCGTTAAAGTAACACCGTCAACGCTTTATTGAAATAAATTTTTAAGGCGGTAATTAAGCTTAAAGGTCGGGCTGAGCCCCAGCAGAGGCNGNNCCCAAACTGCGNCCCCCNTCAANGGCGATGATCTGNCCCGTCATGTATTTTGATGCCTCAGANGCGAGAAATAGAGCCAAACCAGCCATATCAGCCGGGTTNCCAATTCTACCTAACGGNTTTTCNGCTTCAATCTTCGCTCTATAGTTTTTCAACATATAATCCATCATTTGACTNTCGAAGGGACCCGGAGCTATCGCATTCACATTCAATCCTTTAGGCCCCATTCTGACTGCGAGATTTTTGGTTAGAAAGTGAACGGCGGCTTTGCTGGCACCATATGCGAAATTATCGGTTGACGATANTCTTAGCCCATCNATGGANCCTATATTGATGACACGNCTCGGATTTTCTGTTGAAGCAGTNCGGAGCAGAAGGGGTAGGAGGTCTCTCGTTAATGCAAATATCGCCTTTACGTTTATGTTCATNACTTTATCATAACCATCGTCTGGATAATCCTCAAAAGGCGCTCCCCATGCGGCNCCCGCGTTGTTAACGAGAATATCTATTTTGCTTTCTCTTTCTNNTANCTGTTTTATAAAAGCTTCCCGTCCATCCTTTGTAGATAAATCTGCTGGAATTGCAATACACTCCCCCTGCTCGGCGAGTTGCTCAGCTGTCGCAATGCACGCTCCTGATTTTCGAGCGGTAATGTATGTTTTGACNCCATTTTGAACATAACCCTCAGCAATCATCCTGCCTATACCCCTTGACCCGCCGGTCACAATTGCAGTCTTACCTCGCACTGAAAAAAGTTCATTAATTAGGAACGACATATTCACCTCTTATTTTGTTATTTTCCCTGCGATGATCATCATGCACATTTGCTGAAGTACACTTGCTTTATTTAAAAATGATGCGAATCGATCGTCTTTGGTATGGCCATGAAAGTATCGATAATATATCTGCTGCCCAATCACACANAGTCGAAATAACCCAAAACAAAAATAGAATGGAAAGTGATCTACAGACAAGCCGGTTCTGTCTTTAAATCTCTCTATTATCTCTGCTCGAGTGGGCGCTCCTTCGATATCAGAAGGCATNGTCCGAGCGTTTCTAAAGAATTCAGGATCATCTAGTTGCACCCAATAGCCTANTGTACACCCAAGATCCATCAGAGGGTCTCCAACCGTTGACATCTCCCAATCAAGNACACCAATAAGTCTTAAGGGATTTTNGACATCAAAGATTACATTATCTAGCTTATANTCATTATGGATTACACTAGCCNTGCCACTTTCTTCNGGCATATTATCCTGCAGCCATTTAATAATCTCATCGCAGTTAACCGTATCAGGTGTAACAGCATTAACCCATCTATTACTCCAACCCTCAACTTGTCGTTTTACATAGCCATGAGGTTTTCCAAAATTATCCAAACCTACCTCTTTCAGACTTAGAGAATGTAAATCACCCAACGCGTCAAAAAAATTTATAAGTTGATTACGTATTTGCTCTGGCGACATCCGCAAATGCTCGGGATATTCGCGACGTATTACTAGACCTTTGATGTAATTCATCAAGTAGAAGTCACAACCAAGGATCTCATGGTCATCACAAAAATGAATAGGCTCTGGACCGAATGGATAGGTTCCCTTGAGGGCATCCAGTATTTTAAACTCCCGAGACATATCATGAGCTGATTTCACTTTACTGCCAAATGGCGGCCTTCGTAAAACCCATTGCTCAGAATCAGTCTTTAAAAAATAAGTTAAATTAGAGTGACCACCAGGAAACTGACTAATCTGCAGAGATCCCAAATCTTTGCCAATAACTGGCTCTAAGTGCTGCCTTAAACGCTCAAGATTGAGTTCTTCACCCTCTCGGATTTTGCTAGGCTGATCTACTAGGTCACTAGAATCCAATTACTTGCACCATTTACCGATAAGTTATCAGGNCAGTCATTCCCTNGCGCTCTAAGTGCGGGAGACTATTGAACTGTGTTACTGACATCTTACCATTACCATAACGAATACGNGTAACAGAACTGTTGTGCACCATCCAGTTGGTCTGAATGACCTGCTCATCAGGGAAATTTAAAACTCTCTGCAGGGCCGTAGCGATGACTCCCCCAGAGGTAGAAACAAGCGTTCGGCTGCCGTTTGAATATTTTGACATGATCCCATCAAGACCTGAATAAACCCGTCTCTTAAATGTTCCCCAGCTCTCAAAATCAGAATCATCCTCGTTGGGGACTAACTGATCACACAGCCACTTACTAGTCGCTTTTTCAAAGATTCTTTGAAACAGTCGTTCATCCCTGATTGGCATCTTGACATCAGATTTCATCCCTTCGCTAGCAGCAAAATCCCGAAGATATATGCGAATNAGAGGATCACCGTTGTATTCGTTGAATGAGTCATCGACGTATGAGCGAGGCGGATTGCTTTCAGCGAGCATCAATAGCTCATTAGCCGTCTCTCTCTGACGCTGTAACGAGCCCATGTAAATTTGANCAAAGGTTTCTCCCAGTCCATTCCAATGTCGAGACAANTGGCGAACCTGAGTGAGCCCCAGTTCGCTTAATTTGTCATAGGAGGCNTGGCCAAAAGAGGCTTGGCCATGACGGACAAGGATAATTTCACTCACNCATCAGGCCGCNTTAATTACAGTGATGCAAAACGCTCAACATGATAATCGGTGTTGCCGAACATAATTTCTAAGGCGGTCGCCCTCTTAAAATAATGCCCAACATCCAATTCGTTGGTGACACCAATTCCNCCATGAATTTGAACGGCCTCTTGGCTAACCTTGCGAATTGCTTTGCCTACTCTACTTTTTGCTGCTGAGACTGCCTTTGTCTTTTCTCTCTGGCCCGAAGAACTATCTAACTTCATCGCAGCCATAACAACGATAGATCTGGCAAGTTGGCATTCGATAAACATGTCGGCCATTCGATGTTGTAACGCNTGAAAGGTGCCTATTACAGTACCAAACTGCTTTCGTGTCTTACTGTATTCAACAGTTTTTTGAAGAAGAGTTTCAAGAACTCCAACCGCTTCGGCTGATATCCCTACTATAGCCTTNTCTGTAACTCTTTCTATTGCAGCCAACGCATTACCCTTTTCACCGAGTCTCGTTGACGAAGCAACNGTCACNTCGTTGAAATCAATTTCTGACGATTTCTGTCCGTCGATGTTCGTGAATGGTCGAATNGTTATACCCGGAGTGCTGGGGTTTACCAAAAATATAGAAATACCGTCAGCATCCGATTCTCCACCACTTTCTCTGGCCACGACCAACAATTCGTCAGCATTAGACCCATTGAGTACAGCAATTTTTTTCCCATTGATTACAACGTTGTTTCCATTTGACTCTGCCGTCGTCGCGACTTTAGCCGAATTAAACCTACTTCCCGACTCAGCTGCTGCGAAGGCAAGCTGTAGATCTCCCCCAACTAGTTTTTCAAGAATTTCCCCTTTTACTTCTCCAGTTGCCAGTTCCGAAATAAGGCACCCAGACAACACTACGGATGGTAAATAGGGTTCAACCAAATTTGCCTTACCAAACTCCTCCATCATGACCATTAGATCAACAGCAGACCCACCAAGACCACCATCTTCCTCTGAAAAAGGAACAGTTAACCAACCTAATTCAGCAAATAATTTCCAATTTTCCTCACTGTATCCGCTATCGCTATCAATGATTTTGCTGCGAGTNTCGAAATCATAATTCTTAACAACGAATTTCTTTACTGAATCCTGCAACATCTGTTGAACTTCTGTGTATGAAAAATCCACTTGATTTCCTCTTAATTTCCTTNTTCNAACGACATNTAAAAANTAAAGACCCAGTACAGCCTTACAAATGATATTTCTTTGTATTTCGTTAGACCCACCGTAGATTGTTGCCTTTCGATTATTGAAGTAGGTCAGAGCTGCGGAAGCGGAATTACCTGGGCTAATATAATCGCCCTGAAACCCGTCCTCAAATTGATCTGGCACGAAAGGAAGACAATGGTACGCTGCCAGCTCAACGAAGGCCTCATCTATCCGCTGCGCAAGCTCAGTCCCAACAATTTTCANTATTGATGACTCNGGCCCNGGAGCCTTTCCCGCCGAGACCGAGGCTAACGTNCGCAATTCTGCATACTCNATAGCCTCTAAATCGATTTCNAGTGAAGCAATCTTATTTTTGAACGCATCGTTTTCCATCATACTAGAGCCAAAGCCNTCGTCTGTTTCGCTGGCAATCCGCTTAAGAGAACTTAGCCGTTTTTTACCTCTAGGCACACCNGAAATTCCAGTCCGCTCGTGAGTCAAAAGTACTTTTGCATAGGTCCATCCTTTATTTTCCTCGCCGATNAAATTCTCGACAGGGACTCGCACATCATCAAAGAAGACTTCATTGACNTCAGGATGGCCATCTATAAGAACAATCGGTTTNAGGGATATTCCTGGTGAGTGCATATCAATCAATAGAAAACTTATGCCTTCCTGTTTTTTAGCTGTTGTATCGGTTCGNACCAAACAAAAAATCCAGTCCGCATATTGGCCATAGGTATTCCAAGTTTTTGCGCCATTTACAATGTAATGGTCACCATCTCTAACAGCAGAAGTTTTCAATGAAGCTAAATCAGAACCCGAATTTGGCTCTGAGTAACCTTGGCACCACCATACATTACTNTCCAGAATATCTGGCAAGAAGCGAGCTTTTTGTTCATCTGTACCGTAAGCCATTATTATTGGTGCTACCATTTTCATACCAAATGGAATGGGTTCTGGAGCTCCTATCAACCCCATCTCTGTTGCAAAAATATATTTCTGAACCTGACTCCAACCTGTGCCCCCATACTCCTTNGGCCAAGAGGGAGCCGCCCAACCTTTCTTGAAAAGAATTTTTTGCCAGTTCACCAACTCATCNTTACTAAGCCTGACATTNGCATCAACCTTCTCTCGATACTCTGCGGGAAACGCGTCGTTCAAGAAAGTTTTAACNTCGTTTTGAAATTCTAATTCTTCAGCCGTAAATTCTGCTTTCACAAACTATACTCCTGTCCACTTTAAACCAACTGACATATTTGTGGCCTGTAGACGAGAAATCCGCCTACCAGCTCAGCTCAACACATTCAGCGNACTATTTTTTGATTTTAACACCGATGAAGTGGTCGAATAAACAGAAATCGAACGTATGCTCGGCATTTTTAATCACTGACCGTTAAAAGCGCAACCATTGTTCAAGAATGATACAGATAAATTGAATACTGCAGCCACACTGCGAAATAGAAGTTAAACAACAAATCAGTTATTCTCCAAAACTCGCGTTATCAGAACCTCAATATAGGGTCTTTAAAGGAAAATGAATTTTAATAGGTATGTAAAACTTGTTTTATGTTTGTTGGCAACAACAGTTATTACTTCTTGTAGCTCAAATATCGGAGAAGTTAACAGCGAAAACTCTGGAGNAGAAAGATCTCAAAATGAAGCGAACGCAAGGCGCACTGAGGATGCTGAGGCTGAACGCCAAGCACGAACTGCGGTAGCTGAAGAACGAAAGCGCCGCTCTGCTCTGGCAACCCGTGTCTTCTATTTTGATTTTGATATTTCTGAATTCAANCCTGCTGACCGCGACATNCTCAATTATCACGCCCAAGATTTAGCANCTAATTCAAATAAAAGAATAAGAGTAGAAGGTCACGCAGACGAGAGAGGAACTCGTGAGTACAATCTAGCTTTGGGAGAGAGACGCGCTAATAACGTTGTCAATTATCTCATAGTCAATGGCGCCGCAAGAAGCCAAATCGAATCTGTAAGCTATGGCGAGGAACGCCCAGCGGACCGGAGTGACTCTGAAGCATCATATCAACGTAACCGAAGNGTAGAACTAATATTTGATTAATTCCTCTTGGCTGTTTTGAAAAGGCTTCTTAGAAGCGACTCAATGCTTCTTTCATAAGTAGAAATTTGATTTCGATACTTCAAGTGACTTTGATTACAAAAGTACGTTTCTCGGCTTTGAAGGCTCAAAGCCTACGATGCAAATTAGGATCGTGAAAGAAAAGAAGCCGAGAAGTATGGAATAAAGAATGTCATCGATTTTTTGTTCGGATAGTCCAAAAAAGCCAATTAATCCATATATTAGCATTGCGACTAAATGACCAAACAAATAATAATTTATGAAGGGCGCCGTGTTATGGTTTGTCGGCCAGGCTTTACAAGAAACAAGCCAGCCCGTCGCAACGATTATTCCAAAAATATCAGTCGGCCAGAAAACCAAGAGATTAATATTGTGATGAGTGTCGGTATGGCCAGACAGAAACCAACTGCCNAGCATCAAGANGCCAAGGGTTCCGCTAAATAAAGACGTCACTGCGCCCAGTAAGGCAAGTACCCTATAGTTTAGTCTTGGGAACCGCAGTCCTATTTGAGATCTCGTCGCNTAATAGGTTTGCGGAATTTTCCTAATCATGAAAAACAAGAAAACTACTGGTAAAGTTAGCAAATAGAACACCACCTCATAAGGATTGGTATCTATCGTTGGCGGCATAAATTGAGCTATTATCTGTGAATCGGATAGTAGCATTTGACGTTCACCATTTTCTGCAACATCCGATTCGACCTGAAGCAAGCGCTCGCGGAACTTTAGCGGTAAAAACATTTCTTCCCACTCAGAAATCTTTCGATCGATATTGCTATTCATTAAGATATTCAGGGAGATTTCAACCAGACCAACTGATTGATAATGAGATCTNACATGATCTCTAAAGCTAAACTCNGTTGTTCGACTGAACTTAGGNAGCAGAGCGCCGCTCAGAGACTCATCTAAATAATCTCTGACCTTAGTNGTGCAGTTATTGAAAAAATACTCGTAGGCGTAAGCAGTATTGGAAGATTCAAGATTCCAAAGTAATCTCCGATAGAGCCTTTCTTTTTGCGGATTCGTAAGATTTAACTTATCCTGCCACACCGTCCTCTGCTGAGCAGAATACAGGGAAAATTCTTGACTGGGCGTGCTTGTCGTCAACCTATAATCCATTATCCCTTTGAAAAATTTCCATGAGAAGTCAACCACGCCACCGGAAATATCGAAAGTTCCCCAATTGAAAATTACGTCGGTGTTTGTATTTTCATCAAATACGCGAAGAGCAGTATGTCCAAAGTTATCCCAAACCTGATCGCCCACATCCACAGTGATCAAGTAAAAATTTAGTGCACTCAGATTCGATGGGACTTGATAATCTTCCAAAGTTGCCGGCGTGCCTTGAGCATGACTCCTCTGGAAAACCAATAGAGAACAGAAAATAATCAAGCTTGCTAAAAGACTCAAGCATGTGACATGAGTCGGCCTTGTTAATGTCTNAAGAAACATGCTATTCAATTATTATTAGGAAANTTTNCCGGTCACAACGGCACGGACTTTTGGCAAATCTTAACAAAGATTTTCTCTTGATTCACAGCAAATTGACTAACGGCTGCTATCTTTCGAAGGAAGAGTTTTGTCTCCAACTTACAGCGTATTGATTCAGCATACTAAATTTAAGTGGGTAAAAAAGACCAGCTAAGCTGGTCTTTTTAGGCGTCAAAGTAGTTATGGAGAAGCCTCTGTATCTCGGAGTTCGCTCATCCTNTCTCCTCTTAGGATATTTACCATACCGTAATTGCCTTCATGACAGGCATACTCATACAGCTGACCATCGACCTTTGCCATTGGCACCATAGCCACTATCTTGTCTTTGAAGGTTGAGGGATCATCTACAGTGAATTCATACTCTACCGTAAACGGCCCAGTCCTCGTAAATCTCTCAGTAAGCAACTTATCCTTGGAAGTTCCATAGACACCGAAGCTCTGAGTTAACCCATTAAAGTTCTTAGTCTCCACAACCAACGTATCCCCTTCCCAATGACCCCTTGAATCACCAGTCCAAAGTCGAACATCTTCGGTTAAGTTCGATCGAGTATTTAGTGGAACAATTCGCGCATCATGGATCATCTCAGTCATTATTACGACAGTATCTTCATTCTGTATTATCTGGACATTGTTGTTATAAAGATTAGGAGTAAAAGGTGGTCCTGAATTGAATCCAACAATACAACGCTCTGACAATCCTCGGTCTTCTGGCCCATCTTTAGCTATGCCNCCGACNACCATTCTTACAGGCCGTTCACCTGGTTCATCTGGACCTAGGCCACCAACCTGCACNGGGACCCCTTCGANGGTTTCAGGCAGACGACCGTTCTCGGGATAAGTTATCAATGAGGTGCGGTTATCNCCATTTTCTCCCATTTCGATCCAAAACGTATTGTAACCACCCACCCCAATCTCATTAAGAGCCTCAAAACCCGCCTCTTGTCGACTTGTAAGTGCCGTTATTTCCTCATTCGACAAGGTTTTCTTNTCTCCCAAAAAAGCTGGGCGTTCTAACGGAATAATGGAGCTGAAATTCCAAACACCACTCAAATCAGCCGCACCCCACTCTGTCCTTGGCATAACGAAATCGGCTTGCCCATATAAATGACCAGCGAACAGGCCCGCGAGAATTATTGATGTCAATGCAGATAAACTATTGTTCATTTTCCCCCCAGAAAAAGATTAGGTTCGAATCAAATTGTATTAAGTATACTTGATTCAAGATGAAGTGTTCACCCTCTCTTGACTGGCCTTGAATTCAACTGCTTTGGATGACTAGGTAATGCAGGTTTCAATCCGCTTTACGCTTCGCAGCTGCTTTAATTGCTACTTCAAATGCACAATTACTCCAGTCTCTCATGATCTCTAAGTCGTCCAAAACCTCCTCAGGTGCCTGATAATAATTCAGGTTGGTTGTTTTTCCCTTTCGTTCATAACTGAATGGGTCAAGACCACGACTTACATAACGTTCGCGAGAGTCGCTATCAACTTTAAAATAAAGAGTGCTGTTAAATACCAGCCCAAACATGACCCCCTCGAGAAAAATTCCGTGACCTCCAAACATTCGCTTTGAGTATACCGGCCCAATAACTTGAGAGAGATCTACGACATATTCAACAAATTGTTCGTGCCCTCGCGATATCGTCATAAAAAATTAAGAACTCGAAATAGCCGACTCGCTAGCCTTTAGTGATCAAAGTGATATGATTTATGTAANACTATTAANACTGTAACTTTGGAAGATAGTACCATGAATGGAGCAACTGCACTTATCAACACACTGGCCGATTGCGGCGTCGAATTTTGTATCGCAAATCCTGGAACTTCGGAAATGCACTTAGTGCAAGGCTTGGATGCGGTACCTAGAGTACGATCGGTTCTCGCCTTATTCGAAGGTGTTTGTACTGGCGCCGCAGATGGTATAGGTCGAATGACCGGAAAACCTGCTGCTACGTTGCTTCATNTAGGCCCAGGAATGGCTAATGGTATAGCAAATCTTCATAATGCAAGGCGCGCGAATACTCCTATGATCAATATTGTAGGTAATCACCCCAATTTTCATGTTGGTTATGATGCACCTTTAACCTCAAATATTGACACCTTGGCAAGAAATTTTTCTTGTTGGTTAAAATCTGAAAGCACGGCAGCTACACTNGCTCAGGACGGAGCAGATGCATTTACAGCGACCTTGCGCCAAACACCAGGCTCAGCGGGTCAAATTGCAACATTAATTATGGGAGCCGATGCAGCTTGGGGAGAATCTGCGGGCCCCGCAAAACCCAATGCTCTACCTCAACGTCCAAAGGCTGACGAAACAGCGATCGAGGAGGTTGCAAAGCTTGTCAGTAAAGGAGGTAAAACTGCGTTTCTTCTAGAGCATNATGCAGCAGAACAATCAGCAATGTCTGCTGCCAGTAAGATCGCAAGTAAAATGGGAAGCAAACTATTTAACGGAACATTTCCAGCACGAGTAGATGGCGGTCCTGGACGGGTCGAAATTGAGAGACTTCCTTATTTCCCTGAGCAGGTCCTCAGTNCACTAAAAGGAATTGAAAATTTAATATTGGTCGGAGGTGAGATCCCCGCTAGCTTTTTTGCATATAAGAATACGCCGGGACAACTAATCCCTGAAGGGTGCCAAGTGACGCGATTAGCATCAATTGAAGAAGATGCAACTGACGCGCTNGAACGATTAGCCGATCGTTTGGGAGCCAGCAACAGTCCAGTGAGCTACTTTGAGAGAAAAGAAATAGAAAAGCCATCAGGCGAATTAAACACTAAAACAATCATCCAATCCTTAGCCGCTACACTTCCAGAGAATGTGATTGTCTGTACAGACTCGGGTGGCGGTAATGCAGCACACCCACTCTGCCAAAATACCACCCAAAATAGTTGGCTAAGCTTGACCGGAGGGGCAATTGGACAGGGAGGACCTTGCTCCGTAGGTGCTGCTTTGGCGTGTCCTGATCAAAGGGTTCTGGCAATGCTAGGTGATGGAGGGGCAGCCTATACGATTCAGGCACTCTGGACTCAAGCCAGAGAAAACTTAGACGTTACTACGATAATTTTTGCAAATAACGCCTATAACATTCTCAATGTTGAATACGGAAGATTAGGCGTAACTGATGTCGGTGAAATTGCGGCAAGTTTGTTTGATATTGGAAACCCATCCATTGACTGGGTCGCCCTGGCAAAAGGGTTTGGAGTCGAAGGAGGAAAGGCTGAAACTGCCGAAGATCTCTGTACTCTCCTGGAGAAAAGCTATAGAACGCCTGGTCCATTTATAATTCAAGCTAATGGCGAACTGAGAAGGTAAAAATCAGCCAACTTATTTCCAAGAAAAATCCTTTTGAATTCGTCCCAGCTTCTCATAGAACGGTTCAAAATTAGCGTTCGTCTCGTCTGTATTAGGAAACACGAGAGTTAATATGGGTATAGAAATGACTGGCACCAGAAGCGTAACAAACGAGGGATCACGCCATTCGCCCAATAGACTCATCAATTCGAACCACCACTGAGCAAGACCGCCCGCAGTCGCATTCTCTGCATGACCAAATAAAGAGTTGAATAACCAGACGATTAATCCGCCAGCAAAACCAAGCGCCATACCCCAAAAAGCTGCCCTCTCAGAGGTGCGCCGCCAGTACAACACAAATCCGACAGCTACCGCCGGGGGGACTACCATCGCAAAACCCAGTAAAACGAGTCCCAGAACTGAGCTTATGTTACCAAGCCATGCAATTAAAGCGGCACCAATTCCATAAACGACGGTAACAGACTTGTATGCAAATAATTTTTTATCAGAGCTGAAGTCCTTTGATCCCGGAATCCAATCGTTAACAAACATTGTGGCACTCGCCAACAAAATCGGTGCGCCTGAAGAAATAACAGCTGCTAGAACAGCAGCTAGAGCGATGCCACCCAGTATCGGACCACCATCTATTGCCAGTTGCGCGATGTTTAAATAACTAGTTAGACCACTTTCCGGGCCATATTCAGACATAGTAAGAATCCCAATGAAACCCGCAACAACTGGCATGGCAGCAGCAATCAGACCCGCGAAGAAGAACCCCGGAATTAGGAAGCTCTCCTTTCTAGCCGAGCTAGCATAATTTGCATAGACAGATGCCGCTGGAGTATGAATAGTCGCTGAGATAAACATTGCGATGATCGTAGCAATTCCAATACCTGTAAAACTCCACCAAGCAGTTTCATTCACCTCACTTGCTGCTAGCTGTTCCGAAGCCCTTTCGATTACTACTCCCCAACCACCAATGTCATCCATCACAATTAAACCTACCAGCATCAACCCAAAAATAACCACCGAGCAATGAATTATATTGGCATAGGCAGTTCCTTTAAGGCCACCTGATACTGTAAAAGTTATAATTAAAATTGCACCAATTGCCACTCCGATAGGAAATGGTATTCCAGTTACTCCAGAGACTATAGAACCTATGATGTATGGCTCAATAATGTTAACCACTAGATATTCAGCTTGCACACAAAGACTAGTTAGCCATTGACAACGGTATGATCCAAAACGTCGGTCAAATACTTGACCGACGCTTACGACTTTCAGTCTACGGTAAGGAATAACAAAGAAAAGACCGACTAGGAACAATGCAGCGAAAGAGTGAACTCCATACCACATATGCCCGATTCCCTCTGACATTACATCTCCAGCCACACCATAGGTACCTGCCCCACCTATCCGCGTGCCAGCAGCGCCAGCCGCAATCATGAAAATTCCAAGTGAGCTTCCCCCTATCGCCCAATCCGACGCTGACCCTTTTTTTCGATTCAGATAGAGCCCAAATATAGCGAAGGTTGCGAGATAGAGAATGATAACTAAGGCGGTGATGTTCATTGTGATGCCTACAAAGGGATCTGGTACAACTCTGAACTTAAATACAGAGCGGTGGCCTTTTGCTGGAGAATACTACAGAAGTTGTTAAAGAAATACTTCTGGATGTTACTAGTAGGTTTTCAACTCGCGACTAATCGCCNATCTTTTTGCACTCAGTATTNACGAGANACGAGACAAAAGTNGCCATCATTTTAATTTTAGGTTTNGNTTTAACGTAAAATCCGCTTGATNACGCCGCTACTGTTGAGTACTGGTTTNTCTCCTACNCTAATTTCACAACGAGTAAATACAAGCGATTTTCCTCTTCGCACCACAAAACATTGAGCCTCAAGGAGATCTCCTTGAAACGCCGGTGCTACAAATTCATTATTACAACTCACGGTAGCGACGCTTTCACTCTCACCCATATTCGCACCTATACATAAGGTATAATCTGCAAAAGCCATCAACACACCCCCATGCACTGAGTTGTGCGCGTTGCAATTGTGTTCTTGGATTCTGAATGCAGTCCGAGGAGTCTCTCCATCAATATAAAAAAAGAAAGGACCAATATAATCCTCTGCCTTATCGCCCTCCCAATGCCGATAATGTGATGGTATTTGAAAATCCTCTGGCTTGATACTCATCTNTATTGCCTACCTATTCTTCATCTTCTTCCGATGTTGCCAATTCAACCGCAGCACTGGCCACTTTAAATGGCACCTTTGCAACTTCTAGAGTCGTATCTACCGTTGTGCCAACTACCGTACTCACTATACAAGACGAATATAACGTCGCAGACAAAAAAATACAGACTAAATAGATCAATGATTTTATATTTTTCATGCTGGCTAATTGAAATTATTTGAAGTTCTTAATACAACCTTATATCGACCTATTCGGCCATAGTTCGACTAATAAAAGATTAAAATTTTACTGCAGTCCTACTCTAAGACAATCAATTTCATTAAAAAGTTGCTTATTAAATCACTCACTTGTGAGGTCTTCATCACCTCAACCTCTCCTCAATCGGCCTGACAATTGAGCTCACTTCTCCGCGCGCTATAAGCTCATCAAGCTCGACAGCAAGGCTCTCGCTCCTTCTCATTACCTCCTCCCAAACTTCGACTCTGTAATCAAAGGGCATATGCTTAAAATCAGATCTATCTGGAATTTTACTGCCAGGCAGATTTCTCACAAATTCTGTTGTAGGAGTTAGAAGGACTACCTTATCCAACTGTGAATCTTTGACTTTTCTCCAGGGTAATTTCTTGTCAAACCAACCAGGAATAAGTTCCGACGAGTAGTGCGGGTATAAGACAAGATCATTATCAGACTCAAGGAATGGCCAATCAAAGTGGTAATCCAAGATCCCTCCATCCCAATAACGTCCAAGCCTTGATCCAGGAATATTGTTCACTCCCTCTAAAACAAACGGAATAGATCCGCTCGCTAACAAAGCATCGATTAGATTTGCCTCTGTTAATGGCGAAATTGAGTCAACCACCGCTGAGTCAGACCATGGGGATGTGACCATATCGTTTGTAAAAATAGAACGATCAAAAAAGTAACGTAAAGATCCCCGCGTAAATACATTACAGACTGCACTCAAGCCAAGATGCAGAGCATGCGCAAAGTCGCCTGCAGAAGAGTTTACGCCTTTTGACCTGACTGTAACAATATGAGTTTTAAAGACTTTGTTTTGAACAACCTTTGTTTTACTATCATCTATCAAAATCTTTTCGAGCATTACTCTTGCGCTTTCAGTAACTTCTCCTACCGAGGTCATGTGTGAATAATCTTCGTGACAGTAGTAGTTGGCCAAGCGCTCTACGCACTTCGCCGGATCGCTAGCTGCAAGACAACACATCCTCCAAGCACCGACCGACGAACCAATCGTATAGAGTGATTCTTTCCTATTGGAAAAAAAATTTCCAAACAAATATCGATCGAGACCAAATAAAACAAACCATTTTGGACCACCTGATGCGCCCAACATCAACTTAAAATGCTCTGGTTTAAAGCCTTCGTTTGTAATACGCTGCAACGCCGACGGCCCAGCATAGATTGCGAGAGAATTCATAGGCCTAAAATGATACAATCTCCCATCTTCGCAATCCATTATCTTTATTATGCCCTCAAGTGGACCAATTTAGTGAGTTTCAAGGGAATGATTTTTAATAGTCAAATGAAAACTTTTTTAACTGATCGAAAGTCTTTTTTATTTATCTTAGCAGTAGGCAACACGATCGCTTTTGCTACATGGCAGGTTTTGCTCAATAACTTTGTTGTTGAGCGAGCAGCATTTACCGGGGAAGAGATTGGCATCCTGCAGAGCTTGCGAGAGGTGCCCGGTTTCCTGGCATTTACTGCTATTGGAGTTCTTCTTTTCATCCGTCAACAAAACTTCGCTACTCTATCCCTGATCACTCTCGGGGTTGGCACCGCTATAACAGCATTTTCCCCAACTGCCCTATGGCTTTACCTCTCGACAGTAATCATGTCCTTTGGTTTTCATTATTTAGAAACCATGCATAACTCTCTAAGCTTACAATGGTTAACAAAGGAGGAAGCACCTAAAGTTTTGGGCCAATTACTTAGCACAAGAGCAATAAGTAACTTGTTGGTGCTCAGTTCGATTTATTTATACCTAGTATTCTTCCCAGCCAACTATGTTCTTATCTACCTTTTAGCCGGAGGCTCAGCGATACTGATCGGGATATTTTGTTGGGCGGCGGTGCCACAATTTGAGGAAACTGTAGTTCAAAGGACTGAGTTGTTCTTGAGAAAGAAATACTGGCTGTATTACGTTTTAACTTTTTTAGCNGGTGCCCGTAGACAGATTTTTGTGGTTTTCGCTGGATTTTTAATGGTAGAAAAATTTGGTTTCGCCATTGAAAATGTCGTTATGTTAACGTTGGTTAACGCAGCACTCACCTTTTGGCTTGCTCCAAAAATAGGCTCTTTAATTGGTCACATTGGAGAAAGACGCGCCTTGACTCTGGAATATCTTGGCTTAATCCTTGTTTTCGTTAGCTATGCTTTTGTGAATTCAGCGGCGGTTGCCGTGGCACTTTACTTACTCGACCATCTTTTCTTTGCCATGGCGATAGCAATTAAGACATACTTCCAAAAGATAGCTGATCCCGCAGACATAGCGGCTACTTCTTCTATTAGCTTCACGATCAACCACATTGCAGCAGTCGTCTTGCCTGCCGCGCTAGGTTTATTATGGGTAATAAACCACAGCGCTGTATTCTTTGCCGGAGCAGCTATTGCTGCAATTTCCCTTGGTTTAGCTCAGCTAATTCCTGACAAACCAGGACAGGACTTAGTTACCCGCCGGGTCTACTCTTTAACATCCTAATGTCTTGATTAACTATTTTTAGTGTCCCTGCTCAAAAACAACGTTAAAGCTCACGGGAACAGCGCGACTGATACTAGGTAATCCGGCAACTTCTCTGAGAGCCTCAACCCCACTAACAAGCCCGTGAGTATCAGCCATCACAATAATTGGCTTCACTGTTGAGGCTAGAACTCCACTCTCGGTTCGAGTCACTAATACATCAGCTGTGTAAGAACTTGATTCACCGTGAATCGCTAGATCAAAATCGACTGATATTGCCTGAGAGACACCCGCATCCATTTCAGCTACAGCATCAAGATCTATCTCTCCAGAGATAGTCGCCTGAGGAAATAAGTTGGTCTCAAACAACATATTCTGCATTCGCTCATTTCTAATGTCGATTAAAGTATTAACACTCGCTAATTCGATCGTAATTTGAACACTGCCNTCGTCATTGATGTCTCCTGAAAGTTGATCAAAGGTATGAACTTCTCCGACGTGATCAGCTTTAACGGTAACAAAACTTAAGGTTGAAGAATTATTATCAAGTTCCCAATGGGCTGCAGCCGAACTGGCCAAAAAGAAGACAGCAACGAAACAAAAAATACTCTTTAACTTGGATATGAGGGTCATCCTCTTTCTCCTTCTAATACGCTATTGAATGATTATGCTCAAAATGAGATTCGTAAGCTTACCTGAAAACCACTTTCTAGGTATAGGGTCAATATTATCATCTCACGAATAATGACATTTTTAGGGTAAACTATACGCTTTCACTGATAATTTGTTCGATTCTATGATCGCCAAGAGCCCCATAGTAAAGCACCTCGTCTTGATTGGCGGAGGGCATAGCCACCTCGCAGTGTTAAAGCATCTTGGCATGCATCCTGTGCCTGGCCTAGCCGTCACACTAATTAGTCGAGACATTAATGTTCCGTATTCGGGTTTACTTCCAGGTTTTATTTCTGGAACCTATGACACCAAAGAAATTTCTATCGACCTTCGCCCATTAGCTCAGTTCGCTAAGGCAAGAATAATTCAGGCAGATATTNAGAATATTGATCTTAATGATAAAAAACTGATCTTACCCAATCGCCCAAATATTNCTTTTGACTTACTTTCCATAAATATAGGTTCAGAGCCTAACTTAANCATGATACCTGGTGCTCAAGATCATGCAATTGGGATCAAACCCCTGCCCGCTTTTTTGGAACTGTGGCCCCAATTACTTCAGAGGACNATCAGTACCTTGACTCAAAAGGAACAATTTAAATTTGCTATTGTAGGAGGGGGTCCAGCCAGCGTAGAGCTCGCATTCTCAATACACCATCGAATAAAAAACGACTTGAATTTAACGGGCGCGGAAAAGTCAAATCTGCAGATACAAATCATTAGCGCAGAGAAAACACTTCTGCAGTTTCACAATAACAGAGTTCGAAGTTTTGCTGCTAAAGAACTTACTACTCGGAATATCGATATTTTACTTGAAAAGAAAATGTCTGCTTGCGAGAAAGGCACTATTATTTGTGAAGATGAAACGGAGATAGCGGCAGATGCGATAATATGTGCCACTGGTGCAAGCCTCCCCTCTTGGCCAGCAAAGTGTGGTCTCGCTATCAGTCAGGACGGTTTTATTGAAGTAGATAGCTTCCTTAAATCAACTTCCCATGACTACGTTTTCGCAGCTGGTGATGCAGCGACTATCAAAGGACAAATAAGACCNAAGTCTGGGGTATATGCTGTNAGACAGGGACTTCCTTTGGCAAAAAATTTAATAAAACACGCGACGAATAAACGCCTTAAAAAGTATAAACCACAAACTCATGCACTAGCATTAATGAGCATGGGCAATAAAACTGCTATCGCATCAAGAAACAAATTTTTTATGCATGGAAGGATTGTCTGGTTAATCAAAGACAGAATCGATATAAATTTCGTTAAAAAGTACTCAAATTTCCCTCAAATGGATAATAATTTAGGCCTCGAAAAAGGTCTTGTGGACAATAAAACTCAGCAACTCCTGGAATCTCACGCAATGCGTTGCGCCGGCTGTGGCGCAAAAGTCGCTAACAGTGTGCTTCAAGACGTGCTTCATCAACTTCCCAATACCGAGAAACAGGAAATCCTGACTAACTTTTCATCTGCAGAGGATGCCGCATTAATTCAGCTNGGGGACAACAAGGTTCTTCTTCAAAGTGTTGACCAAATCAAAGCTTTCATAAACGATCCATGGGTTTTTGCCCGCATAGCCACGAACCATTGCTTAAGCGATATCTACGCAATGGGTTGCAAACCNCATTCCGCACTGGCGATTGTTGGTCTACCGTTTGCGTCAAAAGAGTATTCCCAATCAGAGTTACGTCAACTAATGCTCTCGTGCAGTGAAACACTGCAAGAGCAGAATTGTTCTCTTATTGGAGGGCACTCAGCGGAGTCAGAAGATTTAACTTTTGGCTTGTCTGTCAATGGATTTACAACTGAAGATNAGGTCCTCTGTAAAAATGGAATGCAANAGGATGATGTCCTGATTTTGACAAAACCTCTAGGCTCTGGAACCCTNCTGGCGGCAGACATGCGCTCAAAAGCTTCGCACTCAAATATTCAAGGTGCCTTAAACGCGATGGCAATTTCAAACCAGGAGGCATCATCGATCTTGGTNAAGCTAAAGGCAACCGCCTGNACAGACATCACAGGTTTCGGTCTGGCAGGACACTTGTTAGAAATGTTAGCCAAAGACAGGATCGAAGTTTCAATCAACTTGGATGACATACCAATTATGGATGGNGCAGTAAACAGTTTAAAGCAGGGTATTTTTAGTTCACTGCATGAGGATAATCGNACAGTTTCTTCCTATATNTCNNGCCNTAGCAACCTAAGCAAGATGCCCAAATACGAAATTCTTTTTGACCCTCAAACCTCTGGGGGGCTGCTTGCAAGCATTTCCTCTGAGTTGGCGGAAANTTGCGTAAATCAATTNATAGGAGCGGGNTATCAAAGTACTCGCATCATTGGCAGAGTTCTTTGTAGTAATACAGAAGAGCCAAAAATCATAATTGAATAACCGCATNATTNTCGATCANAAGANATGAGCTNAAAAAGCCTAGGGTAATATTTTACTTTTAGAAATTTTATTGAAGTTTAGCTTTNCTCTGAATTTCATTTAATTTTGCAAGTTCTGCAACTGAACTATAGAAAACTTCCAAATCATCACCACTTTGCTTCAACAGCTTTTCAAAGTTTGGCACCAAATCGTTGTACGAGGTCACTGTCGAAAGTTGTGCATTATTTAAAGAATTTGCAAACCATGATTCATATCCGCCGCCACTCCCCCATTCCTCCGACAAAAGAAAAAACTCTTGTCTAAGTTCGTCCTGAAGTTCCTGTTTTTTTCTACGCTTTAAAGTATCTGGCAAATCATCTTCATACAATATACTCAAAGTGTCTCGATAACTCGTAACTAGGTCGACAAACTGCTGCCTCTGGAGTTGACGTGAGTTTATCCCGTCAATAGTGTCAGTCTGNCCNAGCNATGATAACCANCGACGAAGACCCTCANTCTCAACAACTGTCGCAAAACTTTCATTGAATGTCGTATCNCCGGGAATGTATACAACTTGNTGTGCAAGTTCGTGAAAAATTAGACGAGCGAGCTGATTACTTGAGCGATNNATAATAGTNTTAGTAANAGGGTCATCAAACCACCCAAGGGTCGAGTACGCTGCGACACCTCCNNTATAAACATCNAATCCTTGATTTTCCAGATTTTTTGCATATCGCAATGCTCGATCCTTTGAGAAATAACCACGGTAGGATACGCATCCAGCAAAAGGGTAACACCACGTCGAAGGTTTTGTAGAGAATTCTGGCGCAGCAAATACATTCCATACTAGGTAATCTCGCTCCACGTCTACATAGCTTGAATAGTTATCTCCAACGGGCAGTCCGAGATTAACTTCTGCGAAATTCTTGATTCTCTCAATGTCTTCAAATTTATGTTTTAGATCTTCGGGAATATTTCTAGATGATACTAATTCATCGATATTTTGTCGTTGCAGAATAAGNCCCAACTGACCTTGTGCTGCTTGGGAGTAGTATCCAATCGTCTCACATGAGATCATCACCACAGAGCAAATTAGGTAAAAACCTAACTTTATCAATTGAATTANTTTGATATCCATCGACGCGAAACTACTTAAGATTTTTTATTTTTGAACCAGTTCAATCTGAAACAAATTAGACCAATGTTTACCAGTAACAAATAGCCTTTCTAAATGCTCATCCCAAGCTATTCCGTTTAACACTGCCTCCCTGCTGCCCAGATCGGTTTCATTGCTGAGTCCTGTTAAGTCGACTAAAGCAACTACTATCCCAGTTTCAGGGTTAATCCTTGCGATAAAATCGGTTTGCCAAATATTGGCCCAGATTTCTCCATTTATATATTCAAGTTCATTCAGATTGGCTAGGGGGTTTCCTCTTAAAGTGACTGTTATTGTTTTTGTCCGAGAAAATGACTCAGGATCTAAAAAGTAAAGCGAACTGCTTCCATCGCTAAGAATTAACTCTGTTCCATCGAATGCCAATCCCCAACCCTCGGTTGAGTTATAATATGTATCAATCGGTTCAAAGTTTCTCTTATCCCACACAAATACAATGTGAGACTGCCAGGTTAACTGATAAATCCTATCGCCAACTATCTCTATTCCTTCCCCAAAATAGCGACGACTGAGATTTTTACTCATGAGCACTGTTGAATCGTCCAAATTAATTTTGCTGAGAGAAGACTGGCCCCTCTTGCCGGTCCCTTCGAAGAGATAACCTTCATGGAAGATCAAGCCCTGAGTGAATGCCTCTATATCATGCGGGTAAGTGTTTAAAATCCTATATCCATATTCAGAGACCGAATCTTGTGCAAACACAGTGTTCAAGCCAGAATAAAAGATGAGGACTAATATGGATTTTTTCACAACCTTCACAAATTTCATATTTAGGATAATATAAGCTTAATAGAATAAAATTAAAATGGATTTCAGTGATGCCTAAAGACTGCCTTTTTTGTAAAATTATTTCAGGCGAAATACCATCGACTGAAGTCTACCGCGATGAAGAAATTTTTGCATTTGAAGATATAAATCCCGCTGCCCCCACTCACATACTTGTCATACCCGTAAAGCACATTCAAGACATTAGTTCGGCAACCATCGAAGACCGAGAAACTTTAGGCAAATTGTTGCTGGTCGCAAATCAGATCGCGGAGGATAAAGGTCTGACAAAAGATGGTTTTAGGTACGTAATTAATACCGGGGCGTATGGAGGACAAACCGTTTTTCATCTTCACTTGCACATCCTCGGTGGTCGGAGTTTAGGATGGCCACCGGGTTAATCTAGCAGTGTCTGCAATGAAGCTTCAGTCGCTTCAAAAACACCCCTCTCCGTTATTATTCCGGTGACAAGCTCAGCAGGAGTCACATCGAAAGCAAAGTTCTGCGTGTTTGTCCCATCCTCACAAATTCTAACAGAGGTTGGTTCTTTTGCAGCGCTGATCCCATGAACAAAGCTTATCTCCTCCCCTGACCTCTCTTCTATTGGAATAGAGCCAACACCTGTCAGTAAATTAAAATCAATGGAAGACACGGGGACTGCAGCATAAAACGGAACACCGTTAGCTCGAGCAGCCAAAGCCTTCAGATAGGTTCCGATTTTGTTACAGACATCACCATTAGCAGCTGTCCGGTCTGAACCAACCAGGCAAACGTCAACCTGTCCGGTTTGCATTAGATGGCCGCCAGCATTATCGACAACTAGAGTATGAGGAATGCCCTTTTTAGAAAGCTCCCAACATGTTAGTGAAGCCCCTTGATTTCTGGGTCTTGTCTCATCAACCCAAACATGCACGGGAATACCATGGTCAGATGCCTTGTAAATTACGGACATTGCCGTCCCCCAATCGACTGCCGCAAGCGCTCCAGCATTGCAGTGCGTGAGAATATTCAGGCATCTCTGAGAGTTTTTTCGACTCTCCCAAAGCTCCTGCAAAATAGGAGCGCCCGCCTCCCCGATGGATTCGCAAATTAAAATGTCTTCTTTTTCGATGAGTTGGCATTGCTCCAATGCCTTATCTGCTATATCGATGGACCGAGCTTGAGAGAGATCTTCTTTCATTCTCTCTAAAGCCCATTTTAAATTAATTGCTGTTGGTCGAGTCTCCAATAGTTTTGAACAGGCTTGCTGAAGACTATNNGGATTCTTTCTTAGCGAGAGGTANACGCCATAGGCCGCCGTAACGCCAATAAGCGGTGCTCCTCNGACCTTCATACCACAAATCGCATCACACACCTCCGAGAGAGTATTCAGCTCAACAATTGCAAATTCATGGGGAAGCAGTGTTTGATCAATAATTTTTACGGAATCACAATCAAGGTCATACCAGATACTTTGCACATGCTCCCCAGCTATTTTCATTTTAACTTCCAACAACAGAGATACTGACAGCTCAACTCAAATTACTCGCTCATTTCCACCGTCAATGGGTATTTGTGATCCTGTTGTCATATTCAGATCAACCCCTGCAAATAATGCTGCCGCTCTAGCCACATCGCTTGAGCTAACTTCCTGTTTCAATATATTTGACTTCTTGTATTCATCAACGGTTTTGCCATACATCGAGGCACGGGTTTTTAGCATCTCATCATCCCAAATTCCAGTATCATAGACGGCGTTGGGGTGAAGAATGTTAATCCGAATTCCGTGCTCGCCCAACTCCATTGAAGCCACCCTGGCAAACTGAGTGAGACCGGCTTTTGCAACTGAATANGCCGCCGCCCCGGGACCTGGAGCAGGTACATTCTTTGAAGCCATAATTACCACGGACGGGTCAAAACCTAATTTTAAATAGGGAACACAGGCCCGAACCACTTTCATGTGGGAGGTCAAATTCACATCTAAGGATGACGCCCAATTTTCGTCGCATATGGATTCGACGTTCTGACTCGTAGAAAAAATTCCAGCATTGCTAATTAGGACATCTACCCCGCCAAAATATTGCACCCCTCGCTCTAACGATGCTTGTATTTCTCTTTCATCCGTTACGTCACATTGATTCGTTAATATTGTGGGCTCATTAAACATTTCATGTACCTTCGAATCGATATCAAGCGCTATTACGGCTGAACCTCTATCGCTCATTTCTCGGACACACGCTGCACCTATTCCAGATGCAGCTCCTGTTACAAGAGTTACCTTACCCTCAAAGGGTGGTCGTCTCTTCTGAGATTTCAGTTTGGCTTGCTCAAGCTCCCAATACTCAACCTCAAACAGTTTTTCCATCGGTAAAGCCTTCCAACCTCCAAGCGCCTCACCTATTTGGATGGCATTTATTGTATGACTAACAATGTCACTGACTATTTCCAAACGTTTAACATTATCCGCAAAATAAGCTAAGCCTTTTCCTCGCCAAGCCGCAAAGCGTGGCATCGTATCGAGCATTTGTAAGCCCTCTGTTCTATATCGCAAGAAGTAGTTCTTATACTTTTCACTGAAGCTTTGAAGCCCAAAATTTGTTGTAGAATCCAACATCGCACCAAATACCTTCGTATGAATCGAATGATCTGGTGTGAGCGGTCCGCGCGAAATGAGGTCGCTACATAGCTCTAACTCTGAAAAACCAACGGCTTTTTCGGAACTATCAAGCCGAGTCACAACAGCTCCTCCGAAAAGACCTCCTGCAATTTTTCTAATTTTCGCTAGCTGCAGATAATCATTTTTTATGATCTCTGCGTTAGCCTTGGCAACCGTATTTATATCTGTTTGCCCAATCAGAAATTTCTCTGCTGAATCAACTAATTCAATCATGTTGTCATAACTTGTCTTGGCATCATCGGCAAAGGTAAATACTCCATGATTAAGAAGGACAATCCCTTTAATTGCTGACCAATCGATTTCTCTCGTTGCCGCAGCTATCTGCTTTGCCAAAATAAACCCTGGCATAACATAAGGTAATATCAAGACCTCATTCCCAAAAAGGTGCTTAATATGCTCTTTACCTTTTGACGAATTACTTATTGTAACGACTGCATCTGCATGCGTATGATCTACAAATTTAAAAGGAATCAAAGCATGTAGAATAGCCTCAACCGATGGATTTGGATCTAGCGGATTAATTAAGGACAATCGTAATTGTGACATCATCTCGGTATCAGACAACGAATCCAACTCACTAAGTTTTAGTAAGTGATCCAATCTTGTCGCTGGGAAGCCAGCTTTTTCGATTGAACGCAGATCCCAGCCAGAACCTTTGACAAACATAACGGTTTCTTTTTTTCNAAAAATTGACTCGNCAGTCCCCTTTAAAGAGGTGTTACCCCCACCATGCAGAACGAGGTCTTCCTCCGCTCCTAATAGATTCGAAGTGTATACTCTCAAAGCTAAGTCATCTTCAGCGATGCTGTCAGCGAAAGATTGATCCCAACGGTTTTTCATAACTAGACTCTTAAGCAATAACGGCCGCAAACAAAAAACGCACCGTCTTACGAGGGTGCGTTTTCTTGAATAAGTTGATACCTCTAGTTTGGTTCGACAATCGAGATATTTGCCATACCGGCCTGTCTCGCTGAATCCATGACTAAGACTAACGTCGAAACATCAGAGTCATTATCTGGCTGAATAATCACAGATGCTGCAGGGTTCTCTGCTTTCAATTGATCAATATTCGATCGAATCTGAGTAGGAATAATAGGTCGAGGATTTCCATTAAGTATAATTTCGTTATTCGCACCTATCTCAAACAAAATATTCTTCTTATCATTATCTTCTGGAGGGGTGTCATTATTATTGTTATCGCTACTGGCGGCACTAATAGATGTCTCAGAGAGAAAAGTAGCAGTCACGACAAAAAAAATCAGTAATATGAACACCACATCAAGCATCGGTGTGAGATCAATTTTTGCATCGTCTTCAGATTTCCGGCCAGCGATCTTTTTCATACTTTGTTACCCATCTTACATATCTTTATTATTCAAAATCTTTTCTCGATTNTCTCAAGTATAACAGCCAGCTGTGCATAATCAAATTTCAGATTTTTAAAAAAAAGTTATTTTTATCAATTGTTTATCAAATTTCATCTGAAAAGAAGTTATTCTAATTTACAATCTTTCAAAGTATCCATCATTTTTTTAGCGAGTCTATTGAGTGTTTCACCAACATTTTCAGCTGCTTTATTTCCCTCCCAGACCGAGAATTGACTCGAATACCATAGAGTGTATTCATTAGTACGTCCGCAGCAAAATCAATACCTAGCCCTTTTTTAAGTTTTTTATTAGCTTTAGCTTCACTTAATCGCACCAAAAACTCTTTACGTATTAGCATCAACGAATCTCGAACGAGCTTTCGAAGAACCCTGTTTTGATTGACACTCTCACACAAAGAATTGACTAACATGCAGCCCATGGCGCGTTGTTTCTGAGATACATTTGATATGGTTTCCTCAAAATACGCTTCAATAGCGTTCCAACAGCTTAAATTTTCATCTTTTAGAGAACTTTCAATCTGTTTCTGAACGATCATATTATAATGTTCGACACATGCCCTGAAAAACGTATCCTTGTCCCCAAACGAATTATAAAGGGTGCCCCTGTTGATGCCTGTGCAATCTAAAAGTTTTCTAACAGAGCTTGCTTCATAACCTTCTTTCCAGAATTGTTCCATCGCATTAGTTAATACTTTATCTTCATCAAACTCAACAGGTCTTGCCATAATTCATACTCAACAACTTACATAGGTTCTTTTTAATGACACTTAAACTTTCAAGGAACTAAATGAATCAAGCTCATCGTGTGAGAATATTGTATTACAGTATATTACGATTTACATCACGCTCTGTATTTTTTTTAAAGCTAAAATTAGCTCGAGAACGTGCATAAAATAACATCCAGATACACCTTAGGAGGCCACTCAGATAATTCAACTAGAAAATTTATAACTTAGAAAATATCTAGGATNCGCGGTGTCTAACCCATCCGCAAAANGGAAACGGNAAAACCTATGACTCCACCGAACGCGCAACCCCATACGACCAACCAACCGAGATGCTTGTGGATCATTGTTTGTACAATCTCTTTCACCATTTGNGGTGTNAACTGATCCAAACGCTGATCGATAATCGAAGCAACTTTTTCACGGATCGTGTCATCACTTAGCCCATTGGAAAGCTGGCTCTTAATTTTATCTAACAAATCAGGGTCTGCAAAAGCAGATTGAAAATAGTCTCTCATCTTATTTGAGAACGGTACCTTCAAAGGGCCNAGAGCGTCTTTTCCTCCAATCATGCTAATCATATTCCCAAAAGAAGAAGCCATGATAACATCTACTAATGAGTCAAAGGCATTGTCTAAATCCAACTCACCCAGGATTTCATTCAAACGAGATCTAAATAATTCTGAACTTGCTTTCCCTTCACTAAAGAAAGCAGTTAGATCAGCTTTTTCAAAGAACTGCTCTATGATTAAAGCCCTTATACCAAGCTTAAATTCTTCAAATCGTATTTGCACGACTCCCGACCCATATAAGCCAGGTACGCGTTCGAATAACATATGAACTGCAAGCCAATTAGTCAGACCTCCAGATAANGCGAATAACCCCGTATCAAAGNCAAATCTTGCATAAGGCGCAGGCAAAACTGTTCCTAAAACGATTAAAAAAACAGCAATCAAATTGCTTAAAAGACTTTTATTGATAGTGCCACTCCAAAGCTTCATACTTAGCGGACTTATGATAGTTGAAGCTACTTGTAAGGAGCAAGTGNAGAGATCACCTAAAAAGAGTCTTATGATCTGCGCNCGATNTCGAATTTGATAATGTAACANTGATATGCTTGTTTGGATTGAAAATACATCGTTAGCCCTCTGGGTTGGCACATCCCTATGGGCTTATCCCGTCTTGTTAAGCGCTCATATAACGGGTTTGGCAGTNATTGTTGGAATTATTGCAATGCGAGATTTTCATTTGCTTGGTTTTATCAATGGTGTAACAGAAGCTAATTTTCTTGAGTTAAAAAAGTTGGCTTATTGTGGCTTTCTCNTCAATGGTATTTCTGGAATTATGTTGTTTNCATCTCAGGCATCTTATCTGTCAACAAATCTACCTTTTCTGGNAAAACTTTTTTTTATAGNTTCAGGGATGCTCTTAGCTTNAAAAATATATAAGAAGATAGAAAAAAATACGGGTCGAACCTCAACTAAAATCCTTGCGATCCTATCCTTATTCTCTTGGTTTGGTGCAATTACAGCCGGGCGCTTAATTGCATANATATTCTAGTTCGAAAAAATGATAGAAACTCTTACAAATGAAATAATGGCAAGTCAGCTATCTCANTGGATTCAAGCAACCTATTGGCTTTGGCCTGTTCTGGAAATCATCCACTTCTTTGGTTTGACCCTGCTNATGGGCGGGCTGATTATAGTTGACCTAAGGATGATCGGTTTTTTCCCCACGATTAATCTACAAGGAGTTAAGAAACTGTTGCCCTTTGTGATTTTTGGTTTTTNGCTCAATCTGATAACTGGTATTTTATTTGTTTATGGCGATCCCTCAAGGTACGCTATAAATATAGGCTTCCAAATTAAATTGATTTTGATACTGCTAGCTGGTTGCAACGCAGCAATCTATCATTTTAAAGTAGAAGGTTATGCCTTGGAGTTGGGCTCATCATCTATAAGACCACCTTTAACGATCAAACTAATTGGATTAACTTCTCTGAGCCTCTGGACTGGCGTATTACTTTTAGGACGACTTATTCCCTATGTCGGGACCGGATAATAACTTCAATATTAATCAAGTTTGGTGTGCTCTTGCCCAGCCTTACTTACATATCTTGCCAAAAACACCGCCCAAAATCTTAATCATACTTCGAAGGATAAAAACGAACTGAAGCCCTCGAGGCCTCAGGGTCACACCCGTAAGGAGCCAATCTGTATCCGTCTCCTGCTGGCAACCATCGAGTGGTATAAGACACTGGACCATTAAAAAACATTGGGTCCTCAACGGTGAGAGTCATATTCAACTGTTCACCTTCACGCCAATATCGTTCTGTAACTCTCTTCTGAGATGACGAGGGAATTCCATTGTAATCATCAAATCCAGCTATATCGAACACAAAGTGAGTCGTAGTTACGAAAAGAGAACCATCCTCATAATATCCTCTTGAAAACCCTTGTAAGCTAAAATCGGTTGAGGTCGGCTCTCGACCATCCAGCCACACGGTTCGAAGTTGATCATCCTTTTCATATCGGAGTAAGACTCGATCAGGCCATTGAGTAACTTGCATATGATATGGATCATATTGAATTGCCGGGGACGACGCTGGCTGACAATCATATTTTGGAGCCATTATCTCTTCCCAAACCTCTTGGTAAGCTCTAGCCCTCTGATTTAAGTCTGGAAAATTTTCTTCTCCCCAAGGCACCCGTTCACCATTTACGGGTCGAGAGCGAGGGGTCCCATCCCAAATGCCAGCCAAATCTGGTATGTGACTGTCTACTCCTTGAGCATCCGCTCCCCATCCTTCTAATAATGTTTGTAGAGAGACTGGACCAACAATCACAAAAAAGATGACTAGTTCCCGCTTTAATTTATCTAATTTCATATTTTCTTCTCCAAGCTGGCGATTCCTTAATTTTGCTCTCGCTCTCTGACGCCACCACCTTCCACAATCGGGCTACCATCCTCTCGAGTCATTCGCACACAACAAACCCCTTGCGAGCCTTCCGCTCTTGACTTTCGCCCACTCAATTTGACAACCGTACCTACAGAAAGCGAGTCCGGCGTCCATCCTACGCGACGCAACCCAACAGGCGCACCAAGCTCAACTTGCCATTCAGACACCTCTCCATCTTCCCCCTCAACATTTAAAAATAAAAATGCGTGTGGGTTTCGAAACACAAATCGAGTGACAGCACCTTGCAGTTCGACAACGTTCTCTGGGTCATAAAAAGGGGTGCTGGCATGATGCGCCAAACTAGGTACCATGTAAGCTATAAACGCAATACAAGCAAACAAAACTGCTGCTAAGAAATTTTTATGAGAATTCATAGTTTTTCCAAGGTCTGGTAATTAATTTTCGGTAATTGAGAGTAAGGTTTATTCAACAAAGAGTCAATTATATTTACCTCATAATGACCCAATCTATATCTTAATTTTAAATGTTCAACATGTCCCCTATTTGTTACTTCTCAAGTTTAGCGCAATTACTGAACAACTGGGTCTTGAGATGAATTTGGAGATCCAAATGCTTGCTTAAACTCCGGCTCTAAACTCTCCCAAGGGCCGTTTAGCGTGTAGACTGCGCTAGTCAAACTATCCACTTGATTACCAAAAATCTGGTCAAAAAGATATGCGCCAACAGCCAAAGGCAAGTTCGCCGTCAAGAGACCTAACCAAGGAATGTTATCGCTTAAAGGTAGCGTAACAAACATCTCACCCATGATAGTTTCGTCTTTTAGATCTAATTCCCCAGTAATCTGATACAAACTCGATGGCCCGGAAATGACAAGTCTGTCTTCAATTTGTACTTGACCATCCCGCAAGGTGAGCTCAGCCTCTATTTCATCATAAGCAAAACCAGTTCGTACAAAATCATCACTCAATCTTGCACGCCTCATGATCGCATCAAAATTCAAAATACTGATTAACCGCAATGCACCTTGTCCGCCAGAGCCCTGCTGAAATCTTCCATTATCAATATCAAGATCAACTTCCCCACTGAGACGGGAACCCGCAAAATACGCAGGCGACCCTGGCCAAGTTACATCGGTAAAAAAAATAGCGTCCTCACTTTCTATGCTTGCAGCATATCCGTTCAGTTTAAGTACATCTGCCATGTCATCAGCATACAGAATGCCGGTCAGGGCGCTGGAATGCTCAACCCCGTCATAACTCCAGATAAAACTGGGCGCGAAGCGAGCAGCGTACTCATCAACCTCAGAACCATCCACATACGGCCCGTCCATGCCTAATCTTAGTCCCCTGAAATCAAAAACTAGATCATCAAATGAAGCTCCTTTATTATTAGGGTTCAAACTAAAGCTCCATGAGCCGTAGGGTCGACTTCCAATCGAAAATTCATTTGTCGAAAATTTTAAACGAGGAAGCAATCTGGGATCTATAGCTAGAAGAGGGTCTTCTCGCTCTTCCTCAGCGTCAGCTTGCAAATTATTGGAATCATAGGTTTCATTATTTCCCTGTTCCAGATTTTCGCTGAATACGTTCTCCTCATCCTCAGTCCCCAAGCGAAGATAGTCTAGCTTTATTTCCAAATAATCTTCTTTACCAGGCGGCACCAATATATCCCCCTGCACCGAATCACTGGCAAGACTTACCATTAAGGAGTTCTGCAAATTTTCTTGAATTCGAATATTCACAGAAGATAATTCTTGCTCATAAACTTCGAAGATTTCAGCGACCACATCCACCAGTGCTAAATTTTCTCCAATATTAGTGGACTGACTCCCAGAATCATCTAGTTCAGTTACTAGATCGATCCAGTCCTCTACAACCACTTTATCTAAATTTCCCAAAACCGTGATACCCGCCGAATCAGAACCCATAAGCGTAGATAAGTTGATATGATTATCACCAAAATAGGCTATTCCATTTTTGATAGTGCTATCCATTTCCAAAACAAAATTAAGCTGATTCCCAAAAATGCCCGAGACGAGTTGTTTATCACCAAATTCAAAATCAATATTCAATGGCATAGTCGATGAAGCAAACTTGTTAAGTGGCGCAGGAAGATCTACAGACACTCCCGATAGATTAGAGCTGATTTTTAATGAGTGAGGAGTTTGATCTTCCGACTGATTTAAAATTAAGTCTGCGGAGTACGGCAAGTCGCCTTCAACTCTCTTAAGTATCGATCTTACAAAAGAGTTTTGTTTCGGCCACTCTGCCAATTGTTCTTTTGATGCTCTTCCTTCAGCAGAGACAAAAATTCTTTGAATACGGCCCTCGCTACCTTCTGAGTCAAGAAACACATTGGTTTCTTGATTAAACAATTTACCGTTCAATTGACTTCTTTCAAGACCAGTTTCAGTATCATAGACTATAGGACCCGACAAGTTATCGAAGATTAACGAATAATCNGGGATTGTCAGCGAGTTTTTCTCTAAAGATAAATCTAAACGTATTTCAGCTGTGTTATTTGCAAGGTCTAGTGGAACGTCTAGATCCAGTGATCCGTGGAAGTCGCCTTCGGCTTCCCAGTTTGAGACTGCAGCAGTGAACCCATCATTTACTGGAATGTTCCGCAAATAATTCAGTCCGATCGAGGTTTCAGCATTAATGTCACCGCTCAACTGCAATAAATTTTCACCAACTTCATCTTTTCTTATTTTGCCAATGACATTTAGTATACCGACACCAAGGCTGCTTGCAGAATTTACTTTGATATCTGTATTGTTGTCATCAGTACTAACGGTGCCCGATATTCCTGTGACAACTGGCCATTCGTCACTAAATCTGAATTCACTATTAGAGAGTACAAAGTGACTTTGAAAGGTTTTCTCATAAGACGCAGCGTCAGGCAAGGTACTTCCTCTGTATAATATCCCGGCTCGTGTGATGTCACCCTGCAATATAGCTTCGTTCAAATAATCCATGGTGCTTCTTATATTTTGTTTTATGTTAGGACCGTCCGGTAAATATAAATACTTGCTAGCGGCATCTGCTCTGGTAGCACCTACCATCAACTCAATTTCTGCGTCACGTTCAGCGCCTGCCTCTCGATGATCTTTCAAACTAAAAATGACCTGACCGTCAATGGCTTCAGATTCAACGAAAATAACTGAGCTAGCTAAATCTAATTTCGTTCCATCATTTAAATCAAGCTGAAAATTTAATCGACCATTAACACGATCATAATCCCAAGTGTTTGAAAAAATATTCGGTAGATTTATCGAAAAACCTTGTGATTCGATTTCAGCAAATCCAACACTTACTAAGGAAGCTTCATCAAAACTAGCTTCGACATAACCATTTAGTCCAGCCATCGCGGGAGAACCTCTAAAAGAATCGATTTTGATATTCGCAATGTTAGATTGCAAAAAAAATTGATTATCAATCCTATCTTGTAGCGGCACCGAAAGATTAAAATTTTCAAGCTTGCCAGAGAGGCCATACCCTAACAGGGTCTCACCATCACTTTCAGACAACAATTCACTCTCACTTAGAAATTGAGAAATAAGAGACAAGTCAATTTGATCGGCTCGAAGAGATAAACTTTCAGATGGGACATACGAAGCTTTTATGTTAAAAGGTTGCAGCAGATGATTGCCCCAATGCAGAGACATATCAGAGAATGAAAGATCCCATTCGTTATTTGGATTATCAAATATAAAGCTGGAGGTACCGCTAATTTCGCCAAAGGTTATTGCTTCACGGCCCAAGCCTGCCAAACTGAAACTATTTAACTGAATTTCTGCAACTCCTTTCGAAAATTGTCCGTTTTCTATATCTAGCCAAAAGCTTCCTGAACCCTGTATTTCGCCGATATTGACTCCCCCAATGGATTGCCCAATAAAAGGTTCAGAATAATCCGCCTCTGGAAACTTTAAGTGAACTCGCCCGTCGATTTCATCCAATTCGTCGCCGGTTACTTCAAAAGAGAGAGCGATTAAATTGTCGCTCTCATCAAGATTTGCATCAATGTGTAAAAAATGCGAATCGCCCCTGTTTTGGATAGCAGCCTTACCATTAATCAAGTCGAAAGTTGCATCTTGGTTTGTGACGAATTTGATACTGACATTACTCAAATTCAAATAAGAAATTCTTCTCAAAGACTGAAAAAGCTCTGAAAAGTCGAATTCATCTCCTCCTCGACTATCAAAACCAGCCAATCGCCATCTACCGTCTGTTGACTGTTCGACTACAATTTCAAGGGTTTCTACCGTAAAGTCATCAAGAATCCATCGCCTTTCAAGAATCGTGCGAAGTACATCCAGCACAATAGTCGCGTTATCAAATACCAAAGCGCTATTGTTTTCATTTTGTATCGATGCGGATGCGCCCACAAGGAGTCTTAATCCGTCTACTCTAAGCTTTGGATTTAATCCATCAAAAGAACCCGTTAGAGCATCAACGCTCACTGGTACGCCGGTATATTCGACGATGCGTTCTTCAAAGAAAGACGTATCTCTNGAAAAAATTGAAATCAGTATNCGTCCACCGACTANATANGATGTCAACANCACANNAANCACTGCGACCAAAGTNNNANANTACGCNATGGCACGTTTAATTTTAATCAAACGCATGGTTTTGAAAATCGATCAATTGAAATTGCCTGATCCTCATGATTCTCCAACTTTTAATAAAATAGTAGCCTTTGGGCATACGAGGGTTCTCCAGGCGAAACCGTTCCTTTTACTGAGTATACCGGTGTTCTAATCTGATTTTGACCATTTTGCGGACTAAATCCAATAATTAATGAGATCAAGCCACAATCAATCTTAAAAAATTCTATTGGCTAAAAACTAATTTAGGGCGGAAAAGCAAGTCCATCGATTTACAATTAACCAGCTCAAAATACAAACCTAAAACTCCTGCCAACAATCGATACCAAATTCTCTCAATAATTCAGCTGTTTCAAACAATGGAAGTCCCATAACACCGCTGTAACTCCCCGCTATTGAGTGAATGAAGATAGCTCCAAAGCCTTGTATTGCATAGGCACCCGCCTTTCCTCGGGGTTCTCCTGATTCCCAGTAATCCTCTGCCTCCTCAGTAGTTATGTCCCTGAAGGTTACAGCCGTCTCTGAACAGATAGTTTTTGATTTATCATGACACATCACTGAAACAGCTGTGAGAACTCGGTGCCTCCTATCCGATAACCTCAGAAGCATTCTCACCGCATCAAACTTTCCCTCTGGCTTTCCAAACACCTCCTCTCCCAAAACGACTATGGTATCAGAGGCAAGAACGACTGAATTAATGTCTCTGGCGTTATCCAAACACGCACTTGCTTTTTGTTCAGCAAGCCTTTTAACTAAGTCAGTCGGTTTTTCATCAATTAGACGCGATTCGTCGATATCTTGAATACTTACCGAGAATTTGACCCCAATTTGTTTAAGGAGTTCTCGCCTTCGGGGCGATTGCGAGGCTAACAGTAATTTTGGAGCCATTTCCCTTTTAACGAACTTCAAAACCACGCCTGATTTGACGAAGCAACTGAAATAATGATGGCCAGAGGACTGCACTTGTTAAAGCAGCCATAATGAACATCATATCCGATGCTGCACTATATCCAGTAATCACCTCTAGCCAGTGAGACAAAAACAGATTTATACCAAGTAAAACTAAAACTAGACCAGACTGTTGAATGGAGGAAAACATTCGGAACCTTAAATGGATGCTTGAAGTAACGTAGGCAACAATAACTAGTCCGATCGCATTAAGTCCTAGGACTGAACCCTTTAATATGTCCAAGATCAATCCGGCACACCATGCAGAACCAATGCCAACCCGGTAAGGAAGCGCCATGACCCAATAGATAAGCACCATCGGTACCCATTCAGGTCTGTAATTCATCGCCCATTCAGGAAATGGGACTATCGCAAGTAAGTATGCAAGAAAAAAGCTAAGCATAATGACCCAGACTCCGTTTGATTTTTCTTTTATTGCCACGATTGCTCTTTAATTCAAATATGCTTTTGNTTTGCTTGCGAAATCATTTCATTATTCTTTNCCGNATTAAGTTAGTTGGCNGATTTCAGGGTTGATACTTGATTTTCACCTTCAGGAAACACCAATATCACATGTCTAGTGCGCGCCATTTGAGCCAGAGGCCTCGCTCTGACTGTGGCGAAATCCAAACCTGGATCTGCATAGACACTTAC
This sequence comes from Gammaproteobacteria bacterium, assembly GCA_002727755.1. Taxonomy (GTDB): domain Bacteria; phylum Pseudomonadota; class Gammaproteobacteria; order Pseudomonadales; family Pseudohongiellaceae; genus UBA9145. Next base: position 42,667 of record PBXX01000041.1, read on the forward strand.
AATTTCAGCCACCGGATAATTTTTTGGATAAATTTGCCCCATACCTGAACTTACTAACCTATCGCCCGCCTTCATATCCTGTGTTTGAGTGACAAACTCAAGTTCCAACTCCGCCGCATTTAGTCGACTACCTCGAGCTAAAGCCCTTTCACCATTACGATTTACTTCCACTGGGGTCACATGATTAGGATCTGTAATCAGAAGAACCCAACTTGTGAAAGGCAAAACCTCAACAACCTGCCCCATCAATCCATTAGCATCAAGTAACGGCTGGCCCACAAATACACCAGCATTCGCGCCTCTATTTATCAACACCCTTTTTGAGAAAGGGTCTGGTGCAATGTTAATTATTTCGGCCGGCATAACATCCCTATCAAGGTCTGCCGTAGCAGTATTCAATTCGAGTAAACGACTATTTTCGCTTGCTAAACTTTCCAAAAGCTGCAATTCGCGACGAGCCACAAGCAGCTCTTCTCTCAGAACTTGATTTTGCTCCAATAAATCTGTCCTGCTGACAAAAACATCGTCTATTAGAAATGAAACTCTAGCAGGAATATCGGCGACCCAGTACACTGGACTTGTGGCATAACCAAGAACGTAACGCAAGCTACCCAAATAACCAAAACGATTATCTGCAACCATAAGACATAATGACAAGAGGATGAAAGAGAGAGCTCGATACTCGAGGGCAACACCTTTAATGAATAATGTTTTATCTATGTAGACCTCCTCATCAGCGATAGGGTATCTTCTCTTTAATACAAAGTGGCGTAGGCGCAATTTTTACGACGACTAGCCTATCAACGCTTTTTAATTCTGTTCAAACTACTCCAGCGTCAACATATCAAGGCCATTCACATCCATTAATTCCATTGCCTTCCCTCCACCGCGCGCAACGCAAGACAAAGGATCGTCAGCTACTATGACTGGCAAACCAGTTTCTTCAGTTAAAAGCCTATCCAAATCTTGGAGTAAGGCACCTCCGCCGGTCAACACCAGACCAGACTCGGCTATATCTGAGGCAAGTTCGGGTGGCGATTGCTCTAACGCACTCTTCACTGCCTGGACTACGGCAGTTAGTGGCTCTTGAAGAGCCTCCAAAATTTCATCACTGTTTAACGTAAAGCTCCTTGGAACACCCTCAGCCAGATTCCGGCCCCTGACGTCAATTTCCTTCAATTCGCTTGAATCGCCTAAAAAAGCGCAACCAATCTCTTTCTTAATTCTCTCAGCAGTCGCATCGCCTATCAAACTACCGTAATTACGACGAACATGTGTTGTTATTGCCTCGTCAAATCTATCACCTCCGACTCTCACAGATTCGGAATAGACCACACCATTGAGNGAAATNATAGCAATCTCNGTTGTACCNCCACCTATATCCACAACCATNGANCCACTAGCTTGCTCAACGGGCAAACCAGCCCCAATAGCCGCNGCCATTGGTTCCTCAATTAAACGAACAACTCTTGCTCCTGCGCTAGCCACNGATTCTCTTATNGCTCGGCGTTCTACNTGAGTAGATTTGCAAGGTACNCAAACTAAAACNCTTGGGCTTGGGGGNAAAAAACTGTTTTCNTGNACCTTATTTATNAAATGCTGNAACATTTTTTCAGTNACTTGAAAATCNGCAATTACNCCATCCTTCAAAGGTCGAATNGCCGTNATATTTCCGGGAGTTCGGCCNAGCATTCTTTTGGCATCTGANCCAACGGCAGTTACCGTTTTTTGNCCATTGTGTGTNCGAATTGCNACCACNGANGGTTCATTTAAAACGATACCNTCCTCGGGCACATAGATAAGCGTNTTCGCTGTNCCCAAATCAATCGAGAGATCATTGGAAAACATTCCTCTTATACTTTTAAACATCGGTAATTCGTTACCTCAAATTTACGTATTTTGAAACATACTTTGATTCTTATTAAACGGCTGGACAACACAAGGATTTAGTATTTATCTAACTTTTAAACCTTATCAATCTCAGCTCTGTCTCTTGAGATCGGTGTCTAAAGTGCTTAATAACTTAAGTTTTTATTAGACGCCCAAATTCAAGTATAATCAATACTAAACTTTATCTCTAAGCACTTTAAAAATCGCAAAGTGTGAGGACAATGTTCACTTTTTTCAATGCTAGCACTAATTGCGGTGTAATTTGGAAAGGAAGGAGTTCCCTTTATGGCGTTCGACAAATCAGAGGTAAGCAAAGTCGCACAATTGGCAAGAATCAAAATTACTAACGATGAAATAGAAGAGGTGGAAAGTCGAATTACGGAAATTTTGCACCTCATTGATCAAATGCAATCTGTTGATACTGACTCAATTGAGCCAATGTCACACCCCTTCGATGGGACGCAAATTCTTCGATCAGACACAATAACTGAAGAAAATAATCGTGACGAATTACAAAAAATCGCCCCAAAAGTCGAAAATGGGCTATTTTTAGTACCGAAAGTTATTGAATAAACAAATATAACTTAGAGTTAACTTAAGCGGTTCATTATGTTAGAGAAAACAGTCGCCGAATTATCAAAAGCTCTTCGCTCGCGAGAAGTGTCGAGTGTTGAACTCACCCAAGCATATCTGGAAAAAATTGCTACGNTAAATNAAAGACTCAACACTTATATTACAACTTGTGATGAACTGGCACTAAAACAGGCTTCAAAAGCAGACCAGCTGATAGCGAACGGTAATCAAAACCCCCTGCTAGGAATACCGATAGCACACAAAGATATCTTCTGCACAAAAAACATTAAAACAACCTGTGGTTCTAAAATGCTCGAAAATTTTGTTTCGCCATACGATGCTACAATCGTTTCCAAACTTAACAAAGCAGGAGCAGTAACNCTTGGCAAAACAAACATGGACGAATTTGCGATGGGCTCTTCTAACGAAACAAGTTACTTTGGCTCAGTCAAAAATCCATGGGACACAAACAAAGTGCCNGGTGGCTCCTCTGGAGGTTCGGCTGCAGCTGTGGCTGCTGACTTNTGCGCAATAGCGACAGGNACCGACACGGGTGGCTCGATCAGACAGCCAGCTTCTTTTTGCGGTGTTACGGGNCTNAAGCCGAGCTATGGTCGAGTATCTAGATGGGGAATGATCGCATTTGCATCAAGTCTTGATCAAGCCGGGCCCATTTCAAAAAGTGCGGAGGATGCTGCTATCTTGATGAATGTAATAGCNGGAGCAGATAATCTCGATTCCACTAGTTCCGGCACACCTGTTGTCGATTACACATTAAACCTAAACGATCCTTTNCANGGGCTTAAAATCGGTGTTCCAAAGCAGCATTTTACTGAAGGGCTGTCCGCAGACGTTGAGGAAAGTATCAGGCTGTCGCTTAAGCAATTTGAAAAGTTAGGTGCTTCAATTACTCAANTAGATTTGCCAAATAATCACCTATCCGTTCCAGCATATTATGTGGTTGCCCCGGCAGAAGCGTCCGCNAATCTTTCNCGATACGATGGGGTTCGGTATGGATTTCGCTGTGACAATCCCATTGACCTTGAAGACATGTATATGCGAACCAGGAGCGAAGGCTTCGGTAGTGAAGTNAAAAGACGCATAATGGTCGGTACCTATGCACTTTCAGCGGGTTACTATGATGCCTACTATCAAAAAGCTCAAAANATTCGAAGACTAATAAAAAANGATTTTGACNCNGCTTTTGAANNCGTTGATGTAATAGTGGGGCCTACATCNCCCCATACTGCGTTCAGTTTAGGAGCGACNACGGACCCTGTAAAAATGTACTTAGAGGATATCTATACTATTGCTGTTAATCTNGCCGGGTTACCAGGTATCTCAATACCGGCCGGATTTGGAGGAAATTTACCGATAGGTATGCAAATAATCGGAAAAGAATTTGCCGAAGCAAAACTGCTCAATGTCGCACATCAGTATCAGCAGGTGACTGAGTGGCATAAGTCGAANCCTTCTGAAAATTTCGGGGAGTAGCCATGGTTTGGGAATCGGTTATTGGTCTGGAAGTACACGTATCCTTGTCCACCGCATCAAAGTTATTTTCTGGCACAGCATCGAATTTTGGTGCTGATCCCAACACGCAGGCGAACGTCTTTGACCTAGCAATGCCGGGCACACTGCCAGTTTTAAACGAGGAAGCNCTCAAAATGGCGGTAAAGTTCGGTTTAGCCATAGGAGCACAAATTGGGAAACACTCTGTGTTTGATAGGAAGAATTATTTTTATCCAGATTTGCCTAAAGGCTATCAAGTTACTCAACTTGATTTCCCAACAGTAGGCAAAGGATCAATCAGTATTACCTTGGAGGACGGATCGGAAAAAGTCATCGGTATCACACGAGCCCATATCGAAGAGAATGCTGGAAAGTCGCTNCATGATGAATTTAGNAACGAATCTGGCATAGATTTAAATAGGGCCGGAGAACCTCTTCTAGAAATTGTCTCCGAACCAGAGATTACCAATGCCAAAGAAGCAGTTGCTTATCTAAAAAAACTACATTCGATCGTACGTTATCTTGATATTTCTGATGCCATTATGGCGCAAGGTTCTATGCGGTGTGATGTTAATGTTTCTATTCGCAAACAGGGAGAAAAGAAACTGGGAACGCGGACAGAGATCAAGAACATTAACTCATTTCGCTTCGTTGAAAAAGCTATCAACTCAGAAATTCAGCGACAACAAGAGATAATCGAAGATGGAGGTTCGATTGTTCAAGAAACCCGAAGATATGACTCGACGAAGGATATTACTACCAGTATGCGAAGTAAAGAAATCGCCAACGATTACCGCTACTTCCCTGAACCTGATTTATTACCTGTGAAGATTGACGAAACCTATATAAAATCGATAGAACTCGAACTTCCAGAGTTACCAGATATAAAAAAAGATAGGTTTGTGACTGACTATCAGTTGAGCACTTATGATGCTGGCGTCTTAACATCATCGCTAGAAATAGCAGATTACTTTGAAATCGTAGTAAAGCACTGTCAAGACTCAAAACTAGCAGCTAATTGGGTGACCGGAAACTTATTGGCTATGCTTAATCAACTAGAGCTCGATTTAGCTTCATCACCAGTAAAGGCAGAGGACTTAGGTTGCCTAATAAGTCGAATTAAAGATAAGACTATATCAGGAAAAATCGCAAAAACCGTATTTGATACGTTGATAAATAGCAATCTTTCAGTTGATGAAATTATTGAGCAGAAAGGTTTAAAACAAGTTACAGACAATGCTGCTATTGAAGAACTTGTCACGCAAGTTATTGATGAAAACCCCGACCANGTCATACAATTGAGAGAAGGCAAAGAGCAAGTTCTTGGATATTTGGTAGGGCAGGCGATGAAATTATCGCANGGCAAAGCTAACCCGAGCCAAGTCAGCCAATTACTAAAACTTAAGATTCNATAGACCGATTATCAAGGCCGGCATCAACGAATTTTATNGGGCAAGTCTATGAAAGAGGGCAAGAAAAGAGGCGCTGAGCGGACACAAATAGCAACCAGAAACGAGGAATGGTCTGATGAACGTCTCAAGCTATTTCTAAAATTAAAGCCTCCTTCCAATGTGTCGGCAGATTACAATATNTTATTGAAGGCTTATCGGGGAATGACCGTGGAGCTNTTTGAAAGNTTTCTAAAATTTTATGTAGATGCTGGTAATGATGTCAANTGCACACACACAGATGGCTCTACAATTTATGACTTAGTCTCTCGGCATCGCAAGTCGAGAGACTATGCTAAAATACTCAAAAGCGCAGGTGCGCTTTCAGAGACAACTTAAGGAAATAATTAAACTTCACTAACTCTTATTTATGTTTAGATCTACTTTTCATTGCAAAACGAGATTTTCTTACAAAGGGCGGAGCAGGCTCTAAGAGATGATCCAAAGGATAGACACAATTTAATTTAGTACCTAATTTTTCCTCTATCGCCGGTAGAAGAAATGAATCTTCCTCGCATGCAAAACTGATCGAAGTGCCAATAGCGCCCGCTCTTCCAGTTCTCCCAATTCGATGCACATAGTCCTCAGGCTCTTCAGGCAGAGAAAAATTAATTACATGACTTACATCGTCAATATGTAAGCCTCTGCCCGCAACATCAGTTGCTACAAGAACCCGCAACTTTCCTGTTTTAAAAGCATTAAGAGTCCTAATTCTTTTATACTGCGGTATATCACCCGAGAGAGCGCCACAATCTATACCACTCCTATGAAGATAATCTGCAAGTTCTCGAACCTGATCGCGTCTGTTGTTAAATACAATTACCTTTTCGGTTTCCTTCTCGAGAAGCAAGTTATAGAGTAGATCATACTTATTATCTGACGTTGTCAGATATATCATTTGCGTGACAGAATCAGACGCGATTTTTTCTGGTTCGACCTCGACCATAACTGGATTCATCGCCCAGCGCTGAGCCAGCTCTATAATTTCATCTGAAAATGTTGCGCTAAACATCAATGTTTGACGACAATCTTTCTTGGGAGTTTGGGCAATTACACGTCTAACCTGCGGTATAAACCCCATATCCAACATCCTGTCAGCTTCATCCAAGACTAAAAGCTCTATCAGCCCTAAGTAAATATTATCGTTACTCACAAAATCAAGAAGTCTGCCTGGTGTCGCAACGACAATATCCACGACCCTCTTGTCCAAAGCAGATAATTGTTTTTGATATTCCTCTCCCCCGACTAGTGTTACCACATGAATATCACAAAACCGGGTCAGTTCGTCAGCGTCAGCAGCAATTTGAATAGCTAACTCTCGTGTCGGCGCAACAATTAGGGCTCGCGGCTCAGCAATATAACGATCGTCTTTTGGGTTGCTTAGCAAATCATTCAAAATGGTGAGCAGAAAAGCAATGGTCTTACCAGTACCAGTCTGAGCGCGTCCAGTTACATCATGTCCCTCGAGCGTATAGGCCAAACTCTGAGCCTGAATAGGGGTGCAATATTTAAAACCTAAATTAAAAACAGCTTTTTGTAAGGGTTCTGCTAGCTCGAGATCAGCAAACGGGTGTCTGGTATCGTCTATACTAATCAAAAAAGTTGTCCATTAACTGTACTAAGTAATACTATCCGCGCCTTTAAGAGCAGGCAGCATAATATCCACAAGAGGGTTAATTTGAAAGCTCCAGTTTTCTAAAAGATATTTTTAAACTAATTAATTCCCGCCACAGACTCCGCAATTTGGTACTTTAGGCAAACGCATCTCTCGCCATTGAGAAGTAGAAGCATCTAATATCAGCAAACGTCCAATTAGAGTTCTGCCAACATTCGCAATAATTTTAATGGCTTCCATAGCTTGTAATGACCCTATAATTCCGACCACTGGAGACATTACTCCATTCGTCGAACAAGTCTCATCCTCACCGTCTTCCTGGTACAGACATTGATAACATGGGCTATTGGATTCGCGACCATCGAAAACAGCAATTTGTCCTTCCATACGAATTGCTGCACCAAAAACTAAAGGTTTTGAATGGCTCCAACAAGAAGCATTGATTGCAAAACGAGTTGAATAGTTATCACAGCAATCAACTACTACATCAACCTTACTCACTAGTTCATCTAATAATTTACCTTCCAATCTTTTTTGAATAGTAGTTACCTCAACATCTTTATTCAAACCCCGCAAAATACTCGCCGCAGATTTAACCTTTGACTCACCAAGATTTATATGACCATGCGCTATTTGCCTTTGAAGATTCGTTATCTCAACGACATCATCGTCGGCGATAAAAAGATGACCCACGCCTGCAGCTGCAAGGTACATAGANGCCGGGCAACCAAGCCCTCCCATACCAACTATCAAGACCGAAGAGTTTACCAAATTCACTTGCCCCGCAATATCCATATCAGGCAACATGATCTGCCTACTGAATCTCAAAAGTTGTTCGTCAGTGAGAATCAATTATCGATAACCTCCCATCTTGCAGCCACCACCCGATCTATATTCGCGTAATCTTTTAACCCTAATATATCAGAGTAACCAAATCTGCTAAGTTCTTTGATTAACGAATCTTGCTGATTATAACCATGCTCTAATAGTAGCCATGAGTCTTTTTTTAAAAAATTTCGAGAGTTTCGAATAATCAAATTTAATTCTGAATAACCCGAATTTTCTGCAACCAAAGCTAGGCGAGGCTCGTACTGCAATCCTCTGTCATTTAAGTGACTATCGCTACCCGAAATATAGGGCGGATTAGCCACGATCAAATCAAATTTTAGATCAGGCAAACCATCACACCAAGATCCTTCATGGAAAATTATATTTGAAACTCCCAGATCCCGAGCATTAGTTTTAGCAACCTCAAGAGCATCGGGAGAAACATCAACCGCGTGAACCGAACACTGCGGATTTTCGCGCGCTATAGCGATTGCAATAGCCCCACTTCCTGTGCCTAAATCAGCTACTCTTTTCGCTCCATTAAGACGTCGAATAGATTTTAGAGCAAATTCAACCAATAGCTCGGTCTCGGGCCTCGGAATCAAAACTGACTCGTTAACCTTCAACTCNAAATCCCAAAAACAGCGTTTACCAACAATATAAGCTACNGGCATACCTTGNTTTCNNTTACAAAGCATTCGCTTAAATTGATNCNNTTGAATTTCAGTTAANTTTTCGTCTTCATGCGNTCGAAGNTATTCTCTAGTTTTNGAAACAATNAATCCAAGAATCATNTCNGTATCCAGCANNTAGGATTCNCTATANGGTTTAAGNGTTNGCGACATATTTAGNGCTTGACCNATNGAGAAGCTCATTATCTANTAGCTCNCATCTGATAAACCAACCAGCAGGTCTGCTTGATGTTCNTTTATNAAAGGCTGGATGACGGAATCTAATTCCCCGGACATNATTTCTTCCAAACTGTAAAGAGTTAACTTTATCCGATGATCAGTCACCCGTCCTTGGGGNTAGTTATAAGTTCTTATTTTCTCTGACCTATCACCACTGCCGACTAACTTCCTTCGAGTATCTGATTCCTCCTGCTGTTGTGCTTGTTGTGCCTGATCTAGCAATTTAGCTTGAAGGAGAGATGTTGCCCGCGCTTTATTCTTATGCTGGGAGCGCTCATCCTGACATTCAACTACAATTCCTGTTGGAATGTGAGTAATGCGTATAGCGCTGTCAGTTTTGTTCACATGCTGGCCTCCTGCTCCACTCGCGCGAAAAGTATCTATTCGTAAATCGCTTTTGTTAATATCAATTTCATCAACTTCATCTAACTCAGGCATCACAGCCACTGTGCATGCTGAAGTGTGAATGCGTCCCTGAGTTTCCGTCTCAGGAACTCTCTGAACCCGGTGCGCTCCAGATTCAAACTTCAATCGCTCGTATACATCCTTTCCCTCTATTCTCACAACCACTTCCTTAAAACCTCCATGATCTCCGAGACGCTCAGAAATAACTTCAGCTTTCCAACGAACCTCCTCACAAAATCGCACATACATTTTAAATAAATCGCCGCAAAAAATTGCGGCCTCATCACCCCCTGTGCCTGCACGTATTTCTAAAAATACATTGCAGCTATCCTTCGAATCTTTTGGTAACAAAAGCTTTTGTAATTCCAGCTCAAGACTTTCAATTTGTGCTGCCTTGACTTTGACCTCTTCTTCAGCCATCGCTTTTATGTCCGGATCAGCGTCCAGCTTCATTTCTTCAGCTTCTTCTAAATCGGTTTTAGCAGCATTATATTCATTATATTTTTTAACAACTCTTTCTAGTTCACTGTACTCTTTAGATAATTCCCTAAATTGATCTTGATTAGAAATAGTCAAGGCGTCACTCAAGAGCGCTTCGATTTCATCAGATCTATCTTTCAAGTTATCTAATTTTAAGCGAATTGATTCTTTCATGATCAGTTACGTTAATACCTAGTTGTCTACGTTTTTTAACTCAAATAGCTCATTTACTAAATCTATCAACTCAGTCCTTCCCTCTGAACTGGCAGTTTTTAACTGCACACTGGGCGCATGAGTAAACTTATTAGTAATGGTCCTAGCCAAAGATTCTAATACTTGTTCCACGGGTTCACCATTGGATAAAGATTTAATGGCTCGTTCCAGTTCCCTCTCGCGAATTCGATCTGCTTTTTCCCTAAAAGCCTTCAACGTAGAGACAGCATCCAAGGAACGCAACTGCCTTTCATATTCTTCAACCCCGAGATCTATAATTGCTTCCGCTTGAATGGCTGCCTCTGTTCTACTTTTGATGCTATCTTCGATAGCCCCACTAATGTCATCAATGCTGTATAAATAGGCATCAGCTATCTCTCCTACCTGTGCCTCGATATCTCTTGGTACAGCCAAATCAATTAATAGCATTGGTTGATGTTTTCTTCTCCGCAATGCTCGTTCGACTGTACCTTTACCAAGGAGCGGTAGCTGGCTATTCGTC